>JAICGQ010000048.1 GCA_025923035.1 Pyrinomonadaceae bacterium
GCCGGTGAAGGAGTTTGAACTCGTCGACGTTCCCAGCCTGCTAAACGACGCGATCGAAATCACGCGCACGCGCTGGCAGAACGAAGCGCGTATTCGCGGCCTTGAATACGAGGTCAAACTCGACGCTGAAAAAGGTCTCAGCACGTATGGCAGCGCTTCGGAACTGCGTGAAGTGTTCGTCAATCTGATCGTCAATGCTGTCGATGCGATGCCCAAGGGAGGCAGGCTTTCAGTCACCTGCCGGCGGAAAGATGCGCGCCTGATGTTGACCTTCAACGATAACGGCATGGGCATGCCGGACGACGTGCGGCAGAAGATTTTTGAGCCGTTCTTTTCAACGAAGGGTGCCCACGGGACCGGGCTTGGTCTGTCCGTGAGCTACAGCATTATCGAACGACATGCGGGAACGATTAGCGTGATCTCCGAGCCTGGTAAAGGCACGATGTTCATGATCGACCTGCCGGCGATCGTTGCCGAACCTGCGTTGGGTGAAGTGGAAACAGTCAGCGGCGAGATCGCTTCACTGCGCATTCTCGTTGTCGATGATGAGCTTCCGGTGCGAGAGACGTTGGCGGAAATGCTGAACGCGGTGCATCACAACGTCGAACTTGCGGGCAGCGGTCAGGAAGCACTACAAAAGATGCGGCAGCACACGTTTGATTTTGTCTTTACCGACCTCGCCATGCCGGAAATGGATGGCTGGGAAACGGCGCGATCGATCCGCAAGAATTGGCCCGAGGTGAAGATCGTACTGGTTACCGGTTATGGTCCAAACACTCCGCCGCCACTCGGTGAGGATCATCTCGTCGATGCGATCATCGGAAAGCCGTTCGACTTCACCCAGGTCGGAGCCACGCTCAACTCCCTCACCAAGACAGCTCTCCTCGTTTGACCCCGATCCTAATTAAAATTCATGATCCCCGCGCTAGCGGTAAATCCAACTCCAAAACCCACAACCATCGTCGGACCGCACCACTCATTCTTCTCCGCCAGCATGAAACCGGTCGAAGCACTGGAAAGGTTTCCGTACTGCTCGAGGACCTTGTAAGAGTTATGGACCTTGCGCGACTCGGGATGTAGCGCAAGTTGCGAACAAACGCCGTCGAGAATCTTCTTGCTGCCGGTGTGAATGAGACAATCGTCAACGTCGCCGATGTCCGAAACGGGCGAATCGGGATGCTGCAGCACGTTCTTCACCGTCGTCACCGCATAGTGCGCACCACGATTCGGAACGCTCGGCTTCATGAAGTACTGGGGTCGTCCCTGCAGAAACGGGTGCGAGCTGTTGCTGACCATCGTCAGCAGGTTCATGTCGTTCGGCTGATCGTTCGTCAGGTGCGAGATTGGTCCAAACGCCGGCTTGCCTTCTTCAGTACCGACCAGCAACGCCACGGCGCCATCGCCGAAGAGCATCGACTGGATCACAAACGTCGTATCCAATCTCTGCTGCTCGAAACGCTCGCCGTCGATTCTGTTTTCCCTCTTCAGTCTGACGATCTCGCGATAACCGAAATACTCATCGCGCAGAAGCGGCGCGACATAAGGCGTGTGCGACTCCGACATTACGACGATCGCGAGTTTTTCGGGATTGGCCACGAGGTACCACTGGGCCACTTCGATGGATTTCAACAAAACAGAACAACCTTGCGCCTGCATGCTCACGGTGCGCAGCGACCGCGAGAGCAAACCGTGCGTCTTGCCCATGATTTCCGACGCGAGACAGGGCAGCATTTGGTCGGGTGTGTTCGTCGCGGCGACGAGGAGGCCGATGCGGTTGGGATCGCCACCCCATTCTTTGATGCAACGTTTGGTAGCGGCCACGCCGAGCTGGGTGGTCGAACTGGTTGACATTCTTGGTTTGCCGCGCAGGAAATCGGGGTAATTTTCGAGCGTTGAGTATCGCTGATCGACGCCGAGGTTGCTGATTGTGTTGATGAGTTCAGGTGAGAGTTTGTGCATTACACTGGCCACCAGTTCGGTGGTCTTAAAGACATTCTTAGGGACAGCCGTAGCCGCCGAAAGCAGATTGATCATTGTCGTTAGCTCCAAAAAGAGAGAGGGATGCCGCGCTTGAAGTTCCCACGTATTTTTAACTTCGACGTTTTTGTGTACAACCCCTGTGCCGCAGCCGCGAAACTCCCTGAAATTTGTACTTTAGCCTGTATTTTCAGGGTTTTCCTGATGGTCAGCCGCGGGTCGTCAATTGGGCATCTCGACCCCCTTTTGGATACCTCCTAACCACCCGCGGTCAGACCAATCGAATACCGTAGATTTTCGGTGAATCCGCCGGAAGTGTGTTTGGTACAGAGATATACAGGTGGTTATTTTGTATGCGACGGGGACAATAAGGAAAAACGCCCCACGGTGTTTTCGCCAATGCTGCCGAAATAGAGCTTGTTGTCGCGCTCCAGGACATTCGCGATCTGGGCGTAGCAGTCGGACGAGCCGTTTTGGAGGTTCTGGGTGACGCGGCCTTGTGAATCCAGAGCGATGACGAAGGAGTAGCGCTCCGGAGCAGGTTGAATCGCTTTCGGAAGACGAAAGACGATCTTGCGCAGGAATGGGTGCGGGAGGAGTTTGTCGAACAACGCTTGCCGGGGCGTAACTAGCGCCAGCCAGAATTTGTCCGTGCCGTTTGAAGAGATGCCGTCCGGAAAGCCGGGCAGGTTGTCGATGAACGTGTCGTCCATGCCCTCTTTCGGATCCTTCAACCAGTAACGCCGCACTCGATACTTGCCCGTTTCCGCCACCAACACGAACGACTGATCCGGACTCACCGCGACACCGTTGGCGAAATAAATCCCACGCAGCAACGTTCGCGGTGTCTGCGTTTGCGGATCGAGTGCCATCAGGCGACCGTTCGGCTGATGCTCCAGGACGTCGCTCGTAAACTGCGACATCGGATACTTGTACGACGCCTCACTGAAATAGATCGTGCCGTCGGCGCCGATGTCGAGGTCGTTCAAACAACCAAACTTCACACCGTCCGCTTCCGTCGCAAGCACTTTTATCTCGCCCGCTGGACTGACCGAAAGCAAACCCCTGATTGCGTCCGCGACGATCAGATTGCCGCTGCGATCGAACGCCATCCCCAGCGGACGTCCCTGCGTGTTTGCGAACACACGCGGCTGTGTTCCGTCTGCTTGAAGCTGCATGATGCGGCCATCTTCAAGCCCCGCGTAAATGCGACCCTGCGTGTCGAGGGCAACGTCCTCGGGCTTATGACCGTCGCCGACGGAGAGTTTTTCAACCGGTGAAAGGCGTGTGTTCTGTTCGTATTGTCCAGTTAGTGGAGGAGTTGCGGGAGGCGTCCACGCTGAAGGCGTGATTGGCACGGGCGCAAACAGCAGGTAAGCAAGTGCGACCCCGATTACCAGGATAACGAACGCGGCGACGAGTTTCTTCCGACTCATGCTCACCGTTCGCCGCGTGCCTTTTCAACTTCCGATTGCAGATCGACGACCAATTTGCGAATGCCCGCCTGGTCCATGGGTTCGATCAATCGCAACGCTTCGTCCAGAATGCGTCGCTGATGCTCGGGCCAACCAGGCTGCCCGGCGACACTACCGATCTCGCCGTCGTAGAGCGCTACGCGTGGCGGACGGACGCTCTCAACTATTTCCTTCACGACAGCCAACGTCATCGTCGGAATGCCGGCAAGCTCGAGTGCGCGCGCCACCAGCCCGACGGATTGATGACAAAGAGTCGAAGCGGGAATCAACAACGCCGCCTGCACTTCGTATCTTTGCGTCCGCTCGATCAAACTCGGCGCGAGCTTCTGGACAACTTCAGTCGCGTCAGGTATGTGACCACAAAAACTCCAGAACACGGGATTCAACTGGCCGATGATTCCGTTCTTTTCAAACTCGAGCAATCGATCGATCGGTATCTGCGCATTCAGATCCTGATGAATCGCGGCGCCGTCGTAACCACGCACGGCGAAACGAAAATCCGCAGACTCAACTTCGATCGGAATCTCCCGGAAATTTGCATCTCCGGCCGCCGAGCTCGTATCAAACGCCGCCGTGCCATCGATGTAAGCGCCCGCTGACGAAATCAACGCCAGATTCAGCATCGGTAACGCGCGTCGCGCGGGCGTGAATGGCGCGCGTCGATTCCTGACCCACGGGTAATCGTCGAGGTTCTCAGCTCCCGCAGCGCCCGCCGGCTTCCAGCCTTCATAACGCCGCTGCCAACTCTCAATGTCTTCAATAATATCCAACGTGCTTTCCATCCTTGCGAGTCAATGTCGCAGATTGCGGCCCATCAACACCAGCGCCAAAAGACCGGCAATCATAGCAATCCCGAGCGCTTTCACCGAATAACCGTGCAGGGCGTTGAACTCAACGCGACGCGCATCGGCGGCGGCGATCTGGTCGATCGGCAATTCCATCGCCGCACGCAACGCGCGCATGCGTGCCGCGATCCACCAATGTCCCACGGCAGTCGTCAACGCGATCACGCCGAGACACACAAACTCGATTAGCAAACTCAATCGCGATTGCGCCTGCCGCCGCAACAATGCAGTGACGAGCAACAACAACGCAATCGCAAATCCCGCGACGTTGATCACGCCGAGCGTGCGCGTGACGATCGAACCGGCAATCTCGCTCGCGTTTGGCAAACCAAACGATCGCAACACTCCAAACGCCGCCGGAGCGACAACCGCGCCAAAAAACAACGCCGCTCCCAACCATGCCGCCAACAAGGCGAATCGCGCGAGACTAATCAAACTCGTTCACTCCCGGTAGCAACCTGATCTTTGGCGGGTTGATCTGCGGCACCTGCAACTCACGCGGATCGGGAACACTCAACAACCACGACAATGCCGAGTCGAGTTGTGCTTGATACTCAGCGAGGTCCAACGACATAAACACCGGATGGCCCAATCGCGAAAACTTTTCTTTCGCACGCAAGTACATCTGCCGGGCTGCACCGGGACGGCCGATGTCCAAATGATGAAACGCGACCGCCGACTGGATCATCGCCTGGAGAAACAGCTTCTCCTTTGGACCAGCTTCGTCCATCCAACGCTCTTCCCACGCATCGTGCGCCGCATGAAACTCGCCCGCATTGTAGAGATCGATACCGGCGATGTATTCGACCGGATACGCGGCGATATGCGCATCCGTGTAGGCGACTTCAATTTCAGTCTCTACGGAGTCAGCCATCGGATTTGCGATTCAGTCGACTGGCGATCACTTTTGCGGCGGTAGCGCCCGCGCCCGTCGCGCCGCTGATCGTTGGCGCGAGCGGGCTCGAAACGTCGCCGATAGCAAACACCATCGGCACGTTTGTTTCCTGTTCGCTGTTCACGCCAACGTAACCTTTTTCGTCCACCGTGAGCTGGCCGCGAAACGAATCGGTATTCGGTTCGACGCCGATGCGAATCAGCACGCCGCGAACTGCCAGTTGAAAAGGCTTCAACCCGCTCTTGCGCTGTATCTCAACTGCTTCCACAACAGCGTCACCCATGATACGCGTGACGACCGATTCAGTGAAAACGGTGACGCGATGGTTCGGCTGCACGCGTTCCGCAAACTCGCGTCTGGCCCGCAGCTTCTTCCCGCGATGGACCAGCGTCACAGTGGGACACACCTCGGCGAGCACCAACGCGTTTTCGACGGCCGCGTCGCCGCCGCCGATAACGCAAACGTCTTTTCCGGCAAACAACTCACGGTCGCGCGTGCCGGATTCGATCATTCCTTTCCCAACAAACTCTTTCTCGCCGGGAATGCCGAGCTCTCGCGGCCTGACGCCGGTCGCGATAATGATCGAGATCGACTGCAAAACCTCGCCGCTACGGAGCGAGATACGTTTCGCCCGCAAGTCGATCGAATCGATGGCGACGCCGGTCCATAAATCGAACTCGGCAGCGTCGACGTCGCGCGAAAAAATCTCGAGCAGTTCCTGGCCGTTACGAGTCTTGAGGCCAAGGTAGTTTTCGATTGGGTTGTAAACGCGATGTAGCTGGCCGCCGATCTGTTCTGCTTGTTCGAGGACGAGCGTGTCGAGGCCCAACTCATCGCACCAGAACGCCGCGGAGAGTCCCGCTGGTCCAGCGCCGATGATGATCACGTCGTGCATTTGTTACAGCCTGGTGCTTTGTACTTTGTGCTTTGTACTTAACACCGTCAGGACGTCATCAGGCTCCAACGAGGAAATGCCGAACGTTCCATCACCGTTGAGAAACTTCACCGCCGACGTCATTTCGCGATTGTCGATTTGCCAGCGACCGTCGCGATTCGGTTCTTTCTCGTTGAGTGTGGCGAGCGCGTTGGTGAGATCGCGTCGCGGGATGTGCGGACGGACCACCGTGTCCGCCCACGAATAATAGGGATAATCGAGACGATATAACCAACCGTTGTTTGCCGGCGTCGCGATCAGAAACAACTCGCCGCGAGCGTTCTTCGAGATCGCCGCGAACGGACTCGACAGTCCAGGCTTCAGCGTGATCAGCGAGGTTCGTGAGGCCTCGTTTTCAATGACGCGTGAATCGCCGCGCGCAAAGCTGTCGAGCGCTTCAGCGACTGCTGTCCAACCTTCGCGCCAGAGTGGTTCAAACGCATTCACATCCGAAAGCAATCGTTCAATCTCCGGCAGCACCAAGTCATACGCGCGCTCGTCGTCGTCGAAAAGCTCACCGGCGATCATTCCTGCTAACGGCGAACCCGGGATGTTGTTTGGAGACGCCTGATCGGCGCCCTGGATCGCGATGCTCACCTTCACGCCGTCGTCACTCGTATGCTCTGAAAAATCACCCGACTCTGCGGCGGAAACGAGCAGTTCGCGATATTGCAATGCGCGTTCGCCGTTCAGCACCGTCCAACATGACAGTGCGCCGTCGGTGTCGAAGTGATTGTTGACGACGAGATCGATGTTGTTCGTCAACGCCGCGTAGTTTGGTGAGGCGACAAGGTTGAGGGCGATCTCGGTCGAGGTGTCGGCTTTCACTTCCGCCGGCGTCGTGTTGCCTTCCCAGTGTGAGAAGTGGATGCTGTTTGGCACTGTGCCGTCGACGGAGAGTTTGGGAACGTTGTCGAGGGCTTCTGAGTAGAATTGGAATCTCATGATGGGCAAGTGTATTGTAAGATGTGTTCACCCAACAAATCGGATAACCGGAGCGAATGATGGAAGAGATCACCTCAACTGAACTGAAAAACCGCCTCGATCAAGGCGACGACATTCAAATTATCGACGTGCGTGAGGACAACGAGGTGGCGATCGGACGTCTTCCAAACTCCGTACATATCCCGCTCGGGCAGGTGCTGACGCGAATGAACGAGATCGATCCGAATCGTGAAACCGTTGTGCACTGTAAAATGGGTGGCCGCAGCGCCCGCGCCATCGACGCGCTTCAGCGTTCAGGGTTTAAAGGAAAACTGATCAACCTGAAGGGTGGAATTATCGGTTGGTCGAATGAAGTAGATCCGAGTGTCCCAAAATATTAGGTAATGCCTTCCAACTTGATAAACGGGCTCAGGCGCGTAATCACCATTCCTTCTTCACACTCCAACCGGCACGACAACGCCGGACGATCGCTCTCGGCGTCCTGTCCCTTCATGTGATACCACACTTGGCAGTTGGTACAGTCGCCATTCCAACAAAAATCGCCATAGGAAATGGTGTTGATCGACAAGTATTGAAAGCAGCGCAGCAGGCGATTCTTCTCCGGCACCCTGACCTCGCGCCCAACGATCTCGACGCTGATCAGCTTCTCGTAAGGATCGAGCAGATCCGTCGCAAACTGCGTCGGATCGTCGCCGCGTCCGCTTTGTTCACTCATAGGCAGCGGCAGTATAATCGCTCACTGCTCAATTTGTAACTTTAACGTGCAGGAGTATTCTCGAAATTGGCTTTAGTCATTTACACAAAACCAGGATGTCCTTACTGCCAACAGGCGCGGGACTTCTACAACTCAAAAGGCATTCCTTTTACCGACTACGACGCCCAAAACGATCGCGCCCGCCGCGCGGAAATGTTCTCGTACTCAGGCGGCGACCCCACGGTGCCGTGCATAGTCGAAGACGGTAAGTACATAGGTTCTGGCTGGGGTAACCCGCCACGTGGTTGAACGATCCACGACTAGCCGGCCGTGCGCCGGTAACCACGACAAGTTAGCGTCTCCCCCTCTGCGATTGCTCCTGCCGAAAGGCTGTTCACCGCGGAATTGAGGATTCAAACATGCACAAACCACCCGTATCGCTTTGCACCCTGGTCCTTCTTGTTCTAGGCGTCGTCTCACTTAACACTGCGCACGCTCAGTCAAACGGAGGCGGGGCGCCCCCGAAACCACCAATGGCAGAAAAGAAAACAAAAACCACAAACATCCACGGCGAAACGCTCGTCGACGATTACTTCTGGCTGCGCGAAAAAGCGAGCCCGGCCGTGATGGCCCATCTCAAAGCCGAAGACGACTACACCGAATCGGTGATGAAGCCGACCAAAGCGCTGCAGGAAAAGCTCTACAACGAAATGGTCAGCCATATAAAAGAGACTGACTCGCAGGTTCCGTATCGCCGCGGCGACTACTTCTATTACACGCGCACCGAAAAAGGTAAGCAGTACCCGATCTTCTGCCGCATGAAAGGAAATACTAAAGCGGACGAAGAGATCGTGCTCGACGTGAATGAACTCGCCAAGGGTCAGAAGTTCATGAGCATCGGCATGTTCATCCCCAGCGACGACGGCAATCTGCTCGCTTACAGCACTGACAACACCGGCTATCGCCAGTACCTGCTGCAGATCAAAGACTTGCGCACCGGCCAGGTCCTGCCCGAACGCGTCGAACGCATCAACAATCTCGCCTGGTCCACCGACAACAAAACGATCTTCTACGTCACCGAAGATGCGGTTACCAAGCGCAACGACAAGTTTTTCAAGCACGTCCTCGGAACTGACAAGTACGACCTGGTTTACGACGAGAAAGACGAACTCTTCGATATCGGCGTCGGTCGAACGCGCGACAAGGCTGTCATAGTCCTTTCGATATTCAGCAAGACTTCGACCGAAGTGCGTTACATCCCTGCGGACAAACCGGACGCAGCGCTCAAAGTCGTGCTGCCGCGCCAACCGGATCACGAGTACGACCTCGATCACCGCGGCGGGCTCTTCTACATTCGCACAAACAGGGGCGCGAAAAACTTCCGCGTCGTGACGGCGCCAGTTAGCGATCCGTCAGAAGCCAACTGGAAAGAATTTGTCGCGCATCGTCCGGCAGTGAAGGTGGAAGACGTCAATCTTTTCGCCGATCACGCCGTGCTTTCCGAATGGGAGAACGGTCTGCAACAGATCGAGATCGTCAACTTCAAGACCAACAAACGAAACCGCATCGAGTTTCCGGAGCCGGTGTATTCGGCTAACTTGAGCTCGAATGCTGAGTTCAACACGGCGGTAGTCAGATACAGTTACAACTCGATGGTCACGCCGACTTCAACGTTCGACTACGACATGAACACCGGCCAGTCGACGCTGTTGAAACAGCAGGAAGTTCCCGGCGGATTTGATCGAACGAATTACAAATCGGAACGCGTGTTTGCCACCGCCAGCGACGGCACCAGGATCCCGATGTCGCTCGTTTATCGCAAAGGCGTGAAACTCGATGGTTCGGCGCCGCTGCTGCTTTACGGCTACGGCTCTTACGGCATTTCGATTCCGCCGACGTTCTCTTCAAGCCGCCTGAGCCTGCTCGATCGCGGCGTGATCTTCGCGATCGGTCACATTCGCGGCGGCGGTGAACTGGGCGAAGAGTGGCGCGAAGCCGGCAGGATGATGAAGAAGATCAACACGTTCACCGATTTCATCGCTTGCGCGGAAACGCTTGTGAAGCAGAAATACACAGCGAGCGATCGGCTCGTCATTCAAGGCGGCAGCGCCGGTGGATTGCTCGTCGGCGCAGTTTCAAACATGCGACCGGATCTGTTCAAAGCCGTCGTTTCGCAAGTGCCGTTTGTCGACGTTCTGAACACGATGCTCGACGCGTCGCTGCCGTTGACGACGAGCGAATACATCGAATGGGGCAATCCAAACGAAAAACCCGCGTATGAATACATGAAGAAGTATTCGCCGTACGACAACGTCGCGAAAGCTAATTATCCGGCGACGCTTGTCAAGGTTTCGGTCAACGACAGTCAGGTGCCTTACTGGGAAGGCGCGAAGCTCGTCGCAAAGTTGCGCACGATGAAGACTGACAACAATCCACTATTGTTGAAAGTCAACTTCGGCGCGGGTCACGGCGGTGCGTCCGGACGCTACGACGCTCTGCGTGAAACGTCGTTTGATTACGCGTTCATGCTCTGGCAAATGGGTATCACGGAGTGACATTACCTATCCGTGTCTGTATAAGGGACACGGATTAAACGAATGATCGGCTCGACGCTGGGGAATTACAAGATCCTCGAGAAGCTCGGTGAGGGCGGTCAGGGGACGGTCTATAAAGCAATCGATTCGAAGCTCGGCCGCACGGTCGTAATCAAGGTCCTGCCGGCCGAGCTGACCGCTAAAGAGGCCAATCTAAAGCGTTTCGAGCGCGAAGCCCGCCTCGCCTCCGCGCTCGATCACCCGAACATCTGCACCATCTTCGATCTCAACGAGATCAACGGCGTCCATTTCATCGTGATGCAGTACATCGAGGGCCGCAACGTCCGCCAGTTGGTCAACGGACGCCCGCTGTCGCTCGAAAGCGCGCTGTCGATCGCGTTGCAAACAGCCGACGCACTCGCCGTAGCACACGCACGCGGCATCATCCATCGCGACATCAAAGCCGGCAACGTGATGGTTACGCCGACGGGCCAGGTCAAGATCCTCGACTTCGGCCTCGCAAAACTGCTCGACGAAGAAGCAGCTCGAACTTCCGGCATTCACCACACTGAAATCACTGAAGTCGGCATCCCTTATGGCACGGCGACCTACGCAGCCCCGGAACAAGCACGTGGCGATCGCGTCGATTCACGCGCTGACATCTTCTCGACCGGCGTGTTGCTTTACGAGATGCTGGCCGGAACGTGGCCGTTTCGCGGCAACACTGCCATCGAAGTGCGTCATGCGGTTTTGAACGACGAACCGAAGCCGTTGTCTGAAGTTCGACCCGGCCGCGTGCCGCCGCAATTGCAGTCGATCCTCGACAAAACACTCGCGAAAGATCCGCGCAATCGTTATCAGAAGATTTCATACCTCGCGAACGATCTGCGCACGGTGATACGGGAAGCGAGTTCGGATACGTTGCCGCGAATCGACGAGAGCGTGCTCCCGGTCGCGCCGACGCACCTGACGCCGCGCAATCCGGTGACACGCGCATTGCGTTGGCTGACGGGCAGTCTTAGCGGCGAAACCACATCGTCGGTTTCGGCAAAACCGACCGGACTCTCTCCTGAACCGCACGAGAGCCCGTTGACGAGCCTTGGCGATCGTGATCGAAAAAGCGTCGCGATTCTGCCGTTCAAGAATGTCGGGAACGATCGTGAGACGGACTTCTACCAGTTCTCGCTGGCCGACGCCGCGATCACTGAACTCGCGCGCGTGCGTTCACTAATCGTGCGGCCCTCGTCTGCGATCATCAGATATCAGAACCGCGAAGTTGATCCGGCCGAAGCCGGACGAGATCTAAGCGTCGACGCGATTCTCACCGCGAGCTTCCTGCGCGCCGGGGATCGACTGCGCGTCACTGCGCAACTGCTCGACGTTCGCACCAGCGAGATTCTCTGGAGTGAACGGATCGACGCCGACGCGCGCGACGTCATCGCCGTACAGGACACGATTGTTCACCGCATCGTGGAAGGTCTGCGCCTCGAACTGAGTCCCGACGAGAGAGTCGCACTGGCAAAGGGAAGCACCGCGGACGCCGCCGCTTCCGAAGAATACCTCCGTGGCCGCGACTGTCTCGCAAACTTCATCTACCACACCGTCGAACGCGAACACCTCGACTCGTCGATCGAACACTTCCGTCGCGCGATCGAGATCGATCCCAACTTCGCGCTCGCGTATTCAGCGCTCGGCAGTTCTTACGTCAACCGTGTTTTGAAAGGTCTGGGCCAGGCAGGCGATCACGACAAGGCGAAGCTGGCTTTCAAGAAGGCACTGACGCTCGATCCCAAGCTGCTCGAAGCGCGCATGCAGATGGTTTTCATTTATCTGACCGAAGGCCAGAAGCAGAAGGCGCGAACGGCAGTCGAAGTGTTGCGCGAAGAGTATCCAAACGATCCTGGGGTGCAGTTTGTGCGCGGCGTTACCGCCCGGCTCGACGGCGATTATGAGAAGGCGATGCGCAGCTACGATCGCATGGTGAAACTCAATCCCGGCGAACGGGTGCTGGCGAGTTACAACCGCGCGCGCATCTTCATGTACCAGAAGGAATACGATCGGGCGTTGCACGAATTAGACCAGGGCGCCGAACTCGAACCCGAGCATCCGATGATCAAGGTGATTCGCGCCTGCGTGCTCTTCTATCGCGGCGAAGTCGAGGAGTCGACCAGGATCGTTCAGGAGGTCCTGCTTCGTCACCCGCAAATGGACGGCATCCGTCCGGTCCTCGCGATTGCCCTCAGCGCGCAGGGTCAGCATACGAAGGCCAACGAACAGCTCACGCAGAAAGTCAGACTGGTCGCCGAGGCCGATTACGATATATCTTATTGGCTCGCCTCCGCCTACCTTTTACAGGGCCGTCAGGTCGAAGCACTCAGATGGCTGGAGACTGCGATTCAACTTGGTAACGAGAATTATCGTTGGTTCGAAACTGATCCGAATTGGACCGACATGCACGAAGATCCTCGCTTCCTCGAATTGATGAAGGGAATCAAAAGCCGCGTAGAACCCGGGAACAAAACTGAATGAAAACTTTCGTCGTCGGTGACATTCACGGACGGTGCGCGCAGCTCCTCAACCTGATCGACATGCTGCCGCGAGATCCGGAAACAGACACACTCGTCTTTCTCGGCGACCTGATCGACCGCGGGGCCGATGCGCCAGGCTGCGTCGAGAATGTGATGAAGCTTTGTCAGGAGAATCCGGAGCGAGTGGTCTGTCTGCGCGGAAATCACGAGCAGATGTTGATGGATTTTGTCGATGGAGAAGCGACGATCTGGTTAACGCCGGTGGTGGGTGGTCAGCGAACGTTCGAGCAGTACACGGGGCAGGCGCCGTGGACCGATCACGATATCGATCTCGAAGAAATGAGACGGACGCTGGAGAGCGCCGTTCCGACTGAGCACCTCTTGTTCATGCGGAACCTGCCTTTCTATTACGAAGACGATCACGCGATTTATGTGCATGCGGGGCTCGATGAAGGTAAACACCCGCGCGAGAGTGAGCCGCTGTCGTTGCTGTGGATGCGCAACATGGATTTTTACAAGAATTATCGAGGGAAACCGTGCGTGTTCGGTCATACGCCGACGCCGCTGTTGCCGTTGCGTGGACGGCTCGGGCGGCACGGGATTTACATCTCGCACAGTGCGGTTGGACTTGATACGGGTTGCGAGCGCCAGTCGCCGCTGAGTTGTCTCTCCTTACCCGAGTTCAATCTCTACCAGACCTACGCCGATGGCCGCGAAGAGACCTACCAGATTACCTCCTTCATTCCCGACACCTTGCGCGAAATGCAACGCCGCGCTGGGCTTACATAAAAATTTCTAAATCGGCGGTTACGGAACGCACTTCTGTTCGCGAAGTGGGATAAGGTCGACGCCCGTTAACTTGCGTGTGCTCGGATCGAGCGAGACGCGGGCGGCCATCGGACCTTTGTCGCAACTCAGTCGCACAGTGCTGCTGCGAGTGCCGTTTCCACTTAACGTCTCGCCGATTTTGCACGCCCCCCACGGCGCGGCCGCCGCGAAATGACGCCGCATGCGTTCGACGTCCAGCGATGGCGCAGCTATCGACTTCACAACGTCAGCATCCCACGCAACCAACAGCTTCCCGACTGTTTCGATCGTCTTGGTCATCTCCGCATCAGGCGGTAAGACGGGCGCGATACTGACTAACTGAACCTTCGGCGGCATCGTCGGCGCGAGCGTGATCCCAACTTCAAGCCAGCCTTTTTCGCACATCATCTTCCACGTTCCACGCAACGCATTCTCAGGCTGGATCGACGTCCCGGGACGACAAACGCCATGGTCCTTCGCCAACGACGCCCAACGCGTTTTCCGCGTTTCGGCCGGCACGTCGAGAAACAAATTGTCCGCAGCGATCCGGTTCGCAAGTGCGTCGTCCCACTTGATGATCAACTGCGACACGTCAGCCATCGCCGACAACAACGCCGGCGACGGCTGGACCACGCGCGGTTTCAACGCGCCCGTCTTGTACAACTCGTTCAACGCATCACCAAAAACACCACCGAAACCACCATACGTCCGGTTACTCATCCCAATCAGCCCAACGCCATATTCCGGCAACCACTGCATCAACGAGCCGTAACCCGGCAGACCGCCTCCGTGACCCACAAGGTGATCGAACCGGCAACTCTGCGATACGCCGAGACCATACCCGTAACCGCCCGCGCTGAATTGCAATGGACCATCAACGACACCACGAAATGCACCACCCGGCTGAAAACGTCCGACCTGCTGCATCTCACGCGCACTGCTGCGCTTGACTGGTCCACTATCAGCTTCGTCGCGCGGCGGATATGCCGACATCAGGAACGCGACGTAACGCGCGAGATCGCGAGTGCTGGTCCATAGTCCGCCCATCGCGCCAAACGAGCCGTGCGCGAGTATCGGTTCGGGCTTCCAACCGCCGTCTTCAAAACGATAACCGAGCGCGATGTGCTCGCGCGCCACGTCTGTCATTTCGAACGTCGACGAATTCATACCCAAGGGGCGCAGAATGTTGTCGCGCACGTAGATCTCGTAGTCCTTGCCGGAAGCACGCGTGACGATCTGCCCGAGAATTCCGAAACCGTAATTTGAATACTCGAAAGCCGTTCCCGGCGGCGTTGAAAAAGGTATGCCCGCGCGCATCCAGGCACGCACCGTTTCATCGCTTTGGGCCAACTGGCGATCGCCCCACGGGTTGTCTTCCGGAAAACCCTCGGAGTGTGTCAGCAGGTGACGAATCGTGATTGCCGGAGAGTCTTTGGTCGGATACGGAAGATCAGCCAGTGCCGGAATGTACTTCGCGGCTGGATCGTCGAGGGACAGTTTGCCTTCGTCGCGAAGTTTGAGTATCGCCATCGCCGTGAAACTCTTCGTCATCGAGGCGATGCGAAACACGGTATCGGGCGTCACGGGCGCTTTGTCCGTCGTCTCACGAACACCCGTCGTCTTCATCCACACGAGCTCGCCGTCGATGATGATCCCCATCGTCGCCCCGGGCATGTTTGCCCTTTGCGCGTAAGCCAGGAAAAGTTTTTCGATCTCCGGAAACGCCGCGGCAAGTTTCTGTTTGCGTTGCGGATCCGCAAACTTCGGAACTGGAACGGCTCCTTCGGCGAAGCGCCGTTGCGCGGTTGCGAGTGGCGTCACAATCAGTGTCGTAAGCAGCAGACAAGTTAGAAGATGCATGACAAGAATTACCTCATGTGAAAAGCGACGCGTCTCCGTGTCTCCGTGTCCCCGCGTCTCCGCGTCTCCGCGTCCCCGTGTCCCCGTGTCTCCGCGTCTCCGCGTCTCCCCCTCTCCCAATCCCCGCATCCCATATTTTTCTCGGCTCGATCCGAACCAAGTTCTCTTCGCCGGGGTCATAATAGTTGAATGGCTCGCAAGGCAGCATCGGAGCAGGAAAGCTGGTGGGTGTTGCAGGCACAGTCCGGGAGCCGCGAGGCGCTGGACGAGCTGTTCAAGAGCGTGCAGGAGCCGCTCTTTCGTTACATCGTCAGCCTGGTCAACGACAAACATCTCGCGGAAGACATTCTGCAGGAGGTGTTTATCAGGATCTATCGAAAGCTGCGATGGTTGCGGGAGCCGCAAGCGTTTCGCGCGTGGAGTTATCAAATCGCAACGCGAGAATCGTTTCGATATTTGAAGCGCGAGCGATTGTGGACCGATCAGGTCAGGGATGAAGGCGTGCTGAATGTCGTCTCTGCGGCCGAACCGCTTTATTCGCCGGAGTTGGTCCAACGTCTGCCGGAGCTGGTCGGAGATTTGTCGCCCGCGAGCCGGGCCGTGATCGCGCTCTACTACTTGCATGAAATGTCGTTAGCTGAGACGGCGGCGGTGTTGGACATACCGGTGGGCACGGTCAAGTCGCGTCTCGCGTATGGACTGGAAAGTTTGCGAAGGAGATTGGAATCATGAAATTCAAGCACGTCGTGATTGTGTTTGCGATCGTCGAATTCGTCGTCCTTTTGTCGATGGTTATTTACGGGTTGAAGAAGTAGTTGAAATGGAGGTGTGGTGATGGCCCAGAGAGTAAAACTTGACGAAGTGAGAGCTGCGGCGCTGGCCCGTGTCGATCGCAGCGAGCGAAATTTTAAACTGGCGTTTTTGGGCGCCGGGTTTGTTGAGGTCTTGTTTATCCTCAGTTTCATTCTGCTCGCGGACCTTTCCAACCGGACGCACCTACTGCTCTTGATCTCGACAGTGAGTTGCTACTCGATCGTCGTTCTCGGTCTTTTCGCGCTCGGCGCCCACGTCAACCGCGGCGTCGCGCGTGTGCTGAAGGCCGTCGAGTTGTTGAAGGAATGAGTTTTACCGCCGATAAATCTCGCCGCCCGTTTCCACAAACTCACGGGCTTTTTCTTTCAGGCCGACGTCCAAAGCGGCGTCGGCTTCGATCTGTTTCTGCGCCGCGTACTCGCGTACGTCCTGCGTGATCTTCATGGAACAGAAGTGCGGGCCGCACATGGAACAGAAGTGGGCCAACTTCGCACCCTCCTGCGGCAACGTCTCGTCGTGATACTCACGCGCCACTTCCGGATCGAGTGACAGGTTGAACTGGTCCTCCCAGCGAAACTCGAACCGCGCCTTCGACAACGCATTGTCGCGATACTGCGCACCCGGATGCCCTTTTGCCAAATCTGCCGCATGCGCCGCGAGCTTGTACGCAATCACGCCGTCTTTCACGTCTTTCTTATTCGGCAACCCGAGATGTTCTTTCGGAGTGACGTAACAGAGCATCGCCGTTCCAAACCAACCAATCATCGCCGCGCCAATCGCCGACGTGATGTGGTCGTAACCAGGCGCAATGTCGGTCGTGAGTGGACCAAGCGTGTAGAACGGCGCTTCATGACACGTTTCGAGCTGCTTGTCCATGTTCTCTTTGATCAAGTGCATCGGCACATGGCCCGGGCCTTCGATCATCACCTGGCAATCGTTTTCCCACGCGATCTTCGTCAACTCACCCAGCGTTTCCAATTCAGCAAACTGCGCCTCGTCATTCGCATCCGCAATCGACCCGGGACGCAATCCATCACCAAGCGAGAACGAAACGTCGTACGCCGCCATGATCTCGCAGATCTCGCGGAACCGCGTGTACAGAAAACTCTCCTCGTGATGGGCCAAACACCACTTCGCCATGATCGATCCACCACGACTGACGATCCCCGTCGTACGCCGCGCAGTCAGCGGAATGTAAGGTAACCGAACTCCGGCGTGGATCGTGAAATAGTCAACGCCCTGTTCCGCCTGTTCGATCAACGTGTCGCGAAAGATCTCCCACGTGAGTTCCTCTGCTTTCCCACCAACTTTCTCGAGCGCCTGGTAAATCGGAACGGTTCCAATCGGCACCGGCGAGTTGCGAATGATCCACTCGCGAGTCGCATGGATGTTCTTACCTGTCGATAGATCCATCACCGTGTCCGATCCACAGCGAATGGACCAGCGCATCTTGTCGACTTCTTCTTCGATTGACGACGCCACCGCCGAGTTTCCGATGTTGGCGTTGATCTTCACCAGAAAGTTCCGGCCGATGATCATCGGCTCTGACTCCGGATGATTGATGTTCGCCGGAATAATCGCGCGTCCGCGCGCGACTTCCTCACGCACAAATTCGGGCGTCACATACGACGGAATCGCCGCGCCAAACGACTGTCCCCGATGCTGATGCAGCAACGAGTCGCGCGGCGCATCACCAGCAGCCGCCCACGCAGCATCGCGACCCATGTTTTCGCGAATCGCAATAAACTCCATCTCGGGCGTGATAATCCCGCGCCGCGCATAGTGCAGTTGCGTCACACAAGCGCCCGGCTGCGCTCGCAAAACTCTTCGCCGTAAACCCGGAAATTCCTCGAGTTTGCCAACGTCTTTGATTCGCGCGCGGTTCGCCGCTTCAAATGTCAAATAACCATCGTCGATCGGTCGCGGCTCGCGTCCTTCGTAATCCTCGACGTCGGCGCGCGCGCGAATCCATTCCGCTCGCAACGCGGGCAGTCCTTTCGTCACATCGCACTGGACGTCGGGGTCACCCCACGGTCCGCTCGTGTCGTAAACGCGTACTGCTGGGTTAGTGACCAAACTGCCCTCAAAGTTTCGCGAAGGTGTTTGCGTGATCTCGCGGAAGGGCACTTTCACGCCCGGCAATTCACCATCGACGTAAACGCGCCGCGAGTTTGCTGATAACGATGATTTGGCCGCTGAACTCATCCGTTTCTCCCATTGTTTCTTGATCTGTCTCAGGCAAAGTATAATCTCGCCGCTAGGACCCAACCTAATAGACCTTCCGGAGAAAACGAATGCGTAAACGGCTTGTAGCCTTGTCGTTAATTCTGTCGCTTTTGTCAGTGCCCGTCGTCGCGCAGAACGGAAGCGGTGAGATGCTCACCCGCATCCGCAAAGAAGCAATGGAACGTTCGCAGATCATGCGCACGATGCACATGTTCACCGACCTGTACGGTCCGCGCCTGACCGGCTCGCCGAACCACAAGGCCGCCGCAGAATGGGCGGTGAAACAGATGACCGCGTGGGGTCTCGAAAACGCGCAC
>JAICGQ010000049.1 GCA_025923035.1 Pyrinomonadaceae bacterium
ACCTGGCAGAAACAGGAGTCGGGCGTCTACACCGATTTGCTGGACGTGAAATTTGTCGATGCGCGCGAAGGTTGGGCGGTCGGCGCCGAGGGCACAATCATTCATACCGTCGACGGCGGCGCGCATTGGACCAGCGAACGCAGCGAGACACAACATCCGTTGGAACGCGTCTTCTTCACCGATAAGACGCGCGGTTGGGCCGTCGGTTTTGGAGGCACGGTCGTCGCATACTCCCGCGTAAGTTAAGTGAGTTAAAGCAATGAAAATAACTATCCGCGTCATCATTCTGGCTTTCATCTGTGTTTTCACTGCCGCGGCGCAGACTGATGATCCGGTCGCTTCCCTGCGTTCCGAGATCACTGCGGCCGCCACGGATGCGGAGCGCATTCGCCTGCAACTAAAACTCGCCGACCAGTTGGTGAACACTGGAAACCGCGAGGACGCACTCAAGGAGTTGGACTCCATCGCGCGTTCCGGAGCATTCGATCCGGCGGGCTTTTACAATCTTGGAAACGCGTTTGCGCGTCTTGGTGAAACTGAAGCGGCGCTCGGTGCTTATCGCGAGGCGATCTCGCAACGTCGGGGAAAATACTCGCGCGCTCTGAACAACATGGGCGTGATCCTGTTGCGGCAGGGACGTTGGGACGAAGCTTACGAATCGTTTATCTCGGCGCTGAAGATAGAGAGTTTTCGTTACGCCGAAGCGAGTTACAACCTGGGCCGGCTGTACGCGGTCCGCGGTCAGAAAGATCTGGCTGCACGCGAATGGCGCCGCGCGTTGCAGATCGATCCCGCCCATGATGCTGCGAAACAAGCGCTCGCGAATGTTGGACACGAAGAAAAGATTACTGTCGCCGAGGTGGTTAAGCCGGAGAAACCTAAACCGGTTGCTCAAACAAAACCCGCGTTAGCTGCTGGTCCAAAAACACTAACACTCGATCGCGCCAGCTTCGACTTTTTACAAAGAGCGCGCAACGCCACCGAACGCGGCAAGATGACCGAAGCCGTCGACAACTTTCATCGTGTGATCGCGCGGCAAGGTGGTTACTTCGCGCCCGCAAATCTCGAACTCAGTTACGTCCTGCTCAGTCTTAAACGCTACGACGAAGCACTCGGCAACCTGATCGCCGTCTCCAGGCGCGACGGCGCGCGTTATCCGATCAGCTACTATCACCTCGCGCGGGTTTACGAATTCAAAGGCGACCTGAAGAACGCGGAAACCGCATTCGCGCAGGCGATCGGTGCCTACGTTCCCACCAACTCGCAGTTTCTGCTCGACTTGATTCGCGTGCGTGAGAAACAGGGCGACTACAAAGGCGCACTCGACGCTTTGGAACGTTACCTCGCGCTGATGCAGGAACAGGGACAGAAACCCGCATGGTCCGATCAGCGTCTGGCTGAGCTGCGCGCAAAACTGAAGTAACTTCAGTCCGCGTTTTTGCGTTCCGGCCGCAGATGAGGAAACAGGATCACGTCGCGGATCGACGACTTGCCTGACACCAGCATCACAAAGCGGTCGATCCCGATGCCGATACCCGCTGCCGGCGGCATGCCATACGACAACGCCCGCAAGTAGTCTTCATCCATCACCATCGCTTCTTCGTCGCCACGCTCGCGTTGTCGCACCTGGTCGCGGAAACGCTCGTACTGCTCGACCGGATCGTTCAACTCCGAGAACCCATTCGCGAGTTCCATCGCGCCGACATACAACTCAAACCGCTCAGCCACAGCCGGATTCGCCGGAGACGCTTTCGATAGCGGCGAGATCGGCTTCGGAAAATCGGTGATGAAGGTTGGTTGAATCAATCCGGCTTCGACGTGCTCTTCAAACAGCGTCACGAGGTTGTCGTTGTTGATCTGAGCGGCATCCACTATGCCATTCAAACTCTCCTGCATGCCGACGCGTCGAAACGGCTGGCCGAAGTCGATGCTGTGACCGGCGTAACTGACGTGGGTGTGGCCCAACACTTTGAAGATCACGGCGCGGAGCATCGCTTCGCAGAAGTCCATCATCGCGTTCACGTCGGCATAGGCCCAGTAGAATTCGAGCATCGTGAACTCGGGATTGTGACGCGTCGAGATGCCTTCGTTGCGGAAGTTGCGATTGAGTTCGTAGACCTTCTCAAAACCGCCGACGAGCAGTCGCTTCAGGTACAACTCCGGCGCGATGCGCGCGTACAGATCGATGTCGAGCGCGTTGTGATGGGTTTTGAAAGGACGCGCGACAGCGCCGGTCGCCAGCGGCGTGAGCATCGGAGTTTCGACTTCGATGTAGCCGTGGTCTTCGAGTATGCGGCGCATTTCGCGTATCGACGCAGCACGGCGTTCAAAAACTTCGCGCGACGAAAGCGTGTCGTCTTTGTCGAGCTTCAAACTGCCGGCGATCAGGTCGGCGTAGCGTTGGCGTTGCTTGATCTCAGGATCGTGAATGCCGTGCATCTTGTCCGGCAGCGGTAGTAATGCTTTCGAGAGAAACTGCAACTTCTGAACGTGGACCGACAGCTCGCCCGTTTTCGTCGCGAAGAGATAACCCACGACGCCGATGAAGTCGCCGTGGTCCAGCAACTGAAACAACGACCAGCCATCGATCTCGCTACCTTCAGCGTCGTTACTGATTCCGGTGAAGTCAGCCTTACGAAGATAGATCTGCAAACGAGCTACGCCGTCGGACAGGTGAACGAATGCGGCCTTGCCCATCACGCGCGGCGGGGATGCGATGCGCCCGGCCAACCGCACCGTATAATGGTTCAACTGCTGGTTCGCAAGCTCGAGATCGTCACTCGTTGGCCTGCCGTCATCTTGTTTTTTAGGTTCAAAGCCACTGAACTTTTCGACGATTGAACTGATGGTGTCTTCGCGGCCCGGCTCGACCACCTCCGTGCGCTCAAACTTGTTCGGGTAGACATTCCCGACAAGCGCGCGCAACGCTTCGAGGTGCTCGCGCCGCGCGTTTGTTTGATCGTTCTCTTCGATGAATGGAATAGACAAGGTTCTCGTCTCCAAAGTAAAGCGGTGATTATGCTAGATTCTATCCACGGATGAAAGCCAAAACTCTGAGCATCGAAGAGATGCTCGTCGAACGTGCGCGCCTGCGTGGTGCGGGCGCGCGGCTGGTTTTTACGAATGGTGTTTTTGACCTGTTGCACGTCGGGCATGTGCGTTACCTGGCGCAGGCGCGGTCCCTCGGCGATGCGCTGGTGGTGGCGGTAAACAGCGACCGCGCCGTGCGCGAGTTAAAGGGACCGGACCGGCCGGTGTTCGATGAAGGCGAACGGGCGGAGATCCTGGCGGCGTTGCGACAGGTTGATTACGTTGTCGTCTTCGACGACATTTCGCCGCGCAGCTTGATCGCGCAGCTTCTGCCGGACGTGCTGGTCAAAGGCGGCGATTATCAACTCGACCAGATACACGGGCGCGAGGAAGTCGAAGCCGCCGGCGGAAAAGTGATCTCGTTGCCGTTTGTGGACAACGCTTCGACGAGCGGTTTGATTGAACGAATGAAGAAGAAGTGAGCAGTTCCATTCAACAATCCACGACCTTACAGCAAACTCTGCAACAGATCTCGGAAACGCGCGAGTACCAGCAACTCGTCAACGAGCTGCGTGCGAACGCGCGCATCATCTCGATCAGTGGCCTGGTCGCAGGCTCCGCTCGCGCACTAGCGATCGCTGCGCTGCAACGTGAGACCGGAAAAACGTTTGCCGTAGTTTCGCAAACAACGCGCGATCTCGAACCGTGGGAAAGTGATCTGCGCTTCTGGCACGGCGCACTCGCAGGGAAAGAAACGTCTGACGCGGAGGTCCTCACGCTGCCCGCGTCGGAGACAGATCCGTACGCCGGCATCTCACCGCACGCGCAAACACTCGAGAAACGCGCTCTCGCACTGTGGCGTCTGAATCGTCAAAAACCCGACTTCGTTCTGCTGACCGCCCGCGCTCTCGCCCGCAAGACTGTAAGTCCGGAAGAGATCGCCCGCGCGGGCGTCGTGCTCCGACGCGACGAAGATCATTCACCCGAAGAGCTCGTCGATAAACTCTTCGCGACCGGTTACATGCGCGAAGATCCGGTCGGCGGCATCGGCGAGTTTTCGATGCGCGGTGGCATTCTCGACATCTGGCCGCCGGGCCGCGACGCTCCCGTGCGCATCGAGTTCTTCGGCGATACGATCGACTCGCTGCGTGAGTTCGATCCGGAGACGCAGTTATCGACGGGCCAACTCAGCGTCGTCGATGTGCCGCCGATGCGCGAGTGGGCGGTGACGCCGTTGGACTTTCAGATCTGGGCCGAAGGCGCGCGCGAGCGCTGGTCCGACGAACGCTTCAATCGATTACTCCGAGATCGCACCGCGTTTGCCGAAGAAGGCGAAGCGTTCGGCGGATGGGAGTGGTTGATTCCGCTCACGACCAACTCACACTTTACGATCTTCGATCACCTGCAGGACGTCGTCCTCGTCGCCGACGAGCCAGGCACGATCGAATCCTACATCGGTGAGTTTTACGAACGGCTCAACGATCGGTACCAGGAGATCGATCAGGCTGACGACATCGCCCTGACGCCCGAAGAACTGTTTCTCAGTCTCGAAAAACTCCGCGAGCTGATTGGCGCGCGCCCAAGAATAGAACTCCGCACGTTGGGTCGTGTCGCAGCCGAGACCGATCAGAATCTGCAGTTGGACGCGGAAGCACCGGCGCTCCAACTCGGCCGCCCGCGTGGTCCACGCGTGCCTGCGTTTCTTTTTCCCGTCGCAGAAGCGGCGGTGGAAATCGACTGGCAGGCACAGTCTACGATGCGCTACCACGGACGCATCGCCGACCTCGCAGCCGGCGTGAATCGTGCCGCCGAGGACGCGCGTACGACGTTATTCGTGATGCCGAGTTTGGGCGTCGCCGAGCGCATCGTCGAGATCTTGAAAGATTACGAGATCGAATCGCGTCTCGCGTTGACCGGCGAAGCCTCAACAGCGAACACAACTCCCGTCGTCGTAACCGTCGGCCGCATCAGTGGCGGATTTGAACTTCCCAAGTCGCGATTGATCGTCCATGTCGAAACAGACGTCTTCGACGAAACGACGACGCAGGTCGATCGGCGCGGCGCCGCTGCCGATCGCGCCACACGTACCGAAGGACGTCGTCGTCGGTCCAAAGCCGCCGCCTTTCTTTCCGACTTTCGCGATCTGCGGCCCAACGACTACGTCGTGCACATCGATCACGGCATCGCTCGATTCGGTGGTCTGCAAACGCTGGATCTGGGACCACGCTCAGGCGAGTTCATGCTGCTTTATTACGCCGACGAAGCAAAGCTCTACGTTCCCGTCGAACGACTCGATCTGGTCCAACGTTATTCCAGCGCCGAAGGTCATCAACCGCAACTCGATCGACTCGGCGGTCTCGGCTGGCAGAAGACGAAAGCCAAGGCCAAACGCGCGATGCGCGACATGGCCGACGAACTGCTTCGTCTCTATGCAGAACGAAAACTCGTCGGCGGTTACGCCTTCGCCGCCGACACACCGTGGCAACAGGAGTTTGAAGACGGCTTCCCGTTCGTGCTGACGCCGGACCAGGAGACGGCGATCGAGGACGTGAAGAAAGACATGGAAGAGCCCGTACCGATGGACCGTTTGCTGTGCGGCGACGTTGGTTACGGCAAGACGGAAGTCGCGATGCGCGCGGCGTTCAAGTCGGTGATGGAAGGCAAGCAAGCGGCGGTGCTGACGCCGACCACTGTTCTCGCTTATCAACACTACGACACGTTCCGCAATCGCTTCGCGCCGTTTCCAGTGAAGGTGGAACTCTTGTCGCGGTTTCGCACGGCGAAGGAACAGAAGGACGTCGTGAAGCGCGTCGAGGCAGGGGAGATCGACGTGATCATCGGCACGCATCGCATGCTCTCGAAAGACGTTCGTTTCAAAGACCTTGGACTAGTCGTCGTCGATGAAGAGCAGCGTTTCGGTGTGGCCCACAAGGAGCGACTGAAGCAATTGAAGAAGCGCGTCGACGTGTTGACACTCTCCGCGACGCCCATTCCGCGCACGCTCAACATGTCGCTCAGCGGCATGCGCGACATGTCGTTGATCGAAACGGCGCCACGCGATCGACTCGCGATTCAAACGCAGGTGGTCCAGTTTTCCGAGAGGGTGATCAAGTCGGCGATTGACCTCGAACTCTCGCGCGGCGGGCAGGTGTTTTTCATTCACAATCGCGTCGAAACCATTGAGACTGTTGCGGCGCTTATCCGGCGACTGGTGCCACAGGCGCGGCTCGCAATCGGGCACGGTAAGTTGAACGAGAAAGAGATGGAGCGCGTGATGCTCGATTTCATCGAGTACAAATATGACGTTCTCGTTGCGACGACGATCATCGAGAACGGCATAGACATCCCCCGCGCGAACACCATCATCATAAACCGCGCCGATCATTACGGTCTTTCTCAGCTCTATCAGTTACGCGGGCGTGTGGGACGTTCGAACCGCCGGGCTTACGCTTATCTGCTGATTCCGGCCGAACAGGAGCTCACACCCATCGCACGTCGTCGTTTAGCAGCAATTCGTGAGTTTTCCGATCTCGGGGCCGGTTTTCGTATCGCCGCACTCGACCTCGAACTGCGTGGCGCCGGGAGTTTGCTGGGCGGCGAGCAGTCGGGGCATCTCGAAGCGCTGGGTTTCGATCTTTACACGCAGATGCTCGAACGCACCGTCGCGGAGATGCGCGGCGAGGAGGTCGAAGACGAGGCAAGCGTCACGCTGAATCTCAGCGTCGAGGTGGCGATTCCGGAAGATTACATTTCCGACATGGGACAGCGGCTGAGGGCGTACAAACGCGTGTCTTCGGCGCGCGACGAATCGACGTTACAAAGCATCAGAACCGAGACGGAAGACCGGTACGGACGGATTCCACAATCGGTCGAGCGACTTTTTTCTTATGCCCGTTTGCGGCGGACGGCCGAGGAGCTGGGGCTGCTTTCAATAGACAAAACGCCTGACGGGATCGCGGTTAAGTTTAGTGAAAAAGCGCGAGTTTCCCCTGAAAAACTGGGAGATTTCGTGAGCCGGCACCCCGGAGCGGTGTTTACGCCAAACGGGGTTTTGCGGCTGGTTTTGACTGAGGACGAACAGGACAATGTGCTGGAGTTTGCGCGCGACGTGTTGCTCCAGATTCGCGCCGCGGATTAGAATCCGCCGGAAATTTAAGTTCTTTGTACTTTGAGCTTTGTTCTTTGTAGGTATGACAAAGTTCCAAGAACTAAGCACGAAGCACAAGAAGCGAATAAGGAGTACTTTGGTGAAATTGAAATTCTTAGCTATTGCGATTCTCATGGCGTTCTTCGCCGGCAGCGCCGTCGCCCAGGAAGGCGAGATGACGGTCATCGACGAAGTCATCGTCCAGGTGAACGACGACGTCATCACCTTGTCGATGCTGAAGCGCGAAACGGAAGAGCGCATCAAGGCGTTGATGCAAAACGGTATGACGGAGCAACAGGCACGCGACGAAGTCGCCAAGCGCGGCCCCGAGCTGATCGCGACGCTCATCAACGAGAAACTGTTGCTGCAACGCGGCAAAGAGCTCGACATGGCGGGTGACATCGAAGCCGAAGTCAACCGTCGCATGTTGCAGATCGCGCAGGAGCAGGGCATCACCACGATCGAAAAACTCTACCAGGCGATGCGCGAAAGCAAGCTCGATCCCGACGACATTCGCCGGACGATGCACACCGAGATGATGAAGCAGGCGGTGTTGCAGGCGGAAGTCGATCGTCGCGTCTATCTAAGTCTCTCGCAGGCGGAGATCGACGACTACTTCAAGAAGCACCCTGAAAAGTTTCGCAAACCGGAGAGCGTCAAGCTTTCCGAGATCTACCTGTCGACGGAAGGCAAAGACCCTTCGGCCGTAAACGCCAAAGCGTTGGAGATCATCGCCCAGGCGCGCGCCGGCAGTAACTTTGGCGCCCTGGCCGCCGCGAACTCCGAACGCGTGAAGAACGGCAAACGATCAGCGCCGGAGGATCAGGGTTATGTCGGCGAGTTTGACGTGCCAAACCTGCGTGAAGATCTCGTCTCTGCCATCAAGAACGTTCAGGCGGGTGGCGTGACGGAGCCGATTCGCACCAGTGAGGGTTACCAGATCCTTCGCGTCGACACGCGCACGCCGGGCGCTGCGACACCGACCTTCAGCGACAACCGCGTTCGCGAAGCGATACTCATGGAGCGACAGCAGAAGGAACGCGAAGACTATCTGCAAAACCTTCGCAACGAAGCGTTCATCAAGGTCTCCGAGTCACATCGCGCCTCAGTCGAACCGCTTCTGAAACTCAAGCCGCCAGTGTCGGCCAAGGCCAAGGACGGCGACAAGAACGACGAGAAAAAGAATAAGAAGAACTAAAACGATTGATACCGATAACACGCATCGCCATCTTTGGTCTGATTTGTGTTATCGGTTTTAATCTGTGGTTGCCGCAGCCCATCACAAACCCGCGCATCGTCGTCTATAAAAAAGATCGGAAGCTCGAGTTGTATTCCGGCGACAAGCTGGTGCACACGTATCGCGTGGGCCTCGGCTTCAATCCGACCGCCGACAAGCAGCGTGAAGGCGATGGCGCTACTCCCGAAGGCGATTTCTACGTCTTCGTCAAGAACAACAAGAGCGCTTACTACCTCTCGTTGGGCGTGAGTTATCCAAACGTCGAAGACGCTGAGCGCGGACTGCGCGACGGGCTTATCACGCAGGCGCAGCACGACAAGATCGTCGATGCAATCAAGCGTAAAGCCGCGCCGCCTCAGTACACGAAACTCGGCGGGCTGATTTACATCCACGGCAACGGCGCGAAGAGCGATTGGACATTGGGCTGTGTCGCGTTGGAGAATGAGGACATGAAGGTGTTGTTCGACTCGGTAACAGTCGGAACGCCGGTAAAGATTAAGCCATGATCCCGGAAATTAAGCCGTTCAGGATTCGAGACGTCGAGATCAACCCGCCCCTGGTGCTGTCACCGATGGCGGGCGTGACCGACGTGTCGTTCCGCCGTTTGTTGAAGCGGCGCGGCGGTGTGGGCTTGTCGGTTTCCGAGTTCATTTCGGTCGAGGGGCTGACGCGCAACAATCCGAAGTCGAAGCGGCAGATGCGGTTTTACGAGGACGAACGGCCGTTTGCGGTCCAGATCTTCGGCGGTCAGCCGGAACGCATGTGCATGGCCGCGGAAATGGCGCAGGAAGTCGGCGCCGATATTCTCGATGTGAACTGCGGTTGTCCGGCGCCGAAAGTGGTGAAGCATGGCGGCGGTTCCGGACTGCTCAAGGACCACAGCCGGCTGGAAACGATTCTGAAAGAGATCAAGAAAGTGATCACGATTCCGCTGACGGTGAAGATCCGCGCGGGTTTTTACGATCACACCATTAACGCGGTCGAGACAGCGAAGCTTGCGGAACAATGCGGCGTCGAGCACATCGCCCTGCACGGTCGCACGAAAGAACAGGGTTATCGCGGACTGGCCAATTGGGACCTCGTCAGGCAGATCAAGGAAGCGGTGAAGGTGCCGGTGTCAGGCAGTGGCGACGTCACGACGATCGAAGGTGCGTTCGACAAGTTTCGCGAAACAGGTTGCGACGGCGTGCTGATCGGACGTGGTGCGATGGCGAATCCGTGGATCTTCCGGCAAATTGAAGATGCGATGCACGGGCGTCCGATCTTTGAACCATCACTCGCCGATAAGCGCGCGATCCTGCATGAGTACTTCGACATGCTGCGCGAAGACATGCCGGAAACGCCGGCGATCAATCGCATGAAACAGTTGGCGGGACAGTTCACGCGCGGTTTGCAGGGCGGCGCGCTGTTTCGTACGTCGATCTATCATTCGCACTCGGTCGAGGAAGTGCTCGATCGGATTGAAGAATACTTTGAAGCGATTGAGAATGGCCGTCCTTACTACGGCGAAGCCGGCGCGCCCATTGAAGACGCGCCGGTGCTCGATTCCTGCGAAGCTGCTATCGCTTAGCGACTTTAACGTTTCCCTTATCCAATTCGACAGGCGCTGGGTAACCTTTCGGCGCTGACGGAAGGTCCAGCACCATCTCCTTCTTTTTAGACACGGATTTAAGCGAATTCAGTAGTTCGGTTTGCTTTGCGGGAGGCAAATCCTCGAACTTCAAACCGTGTGCTGCCAACACCTGTCGCAAGTTCTCTTCCGTATTTGTGTTCTGTTCATACACGTCTTTGTAGACGTAAAGTTTTCCGTTCTCGACGACGATCGTCTCGTAACGCAGCTCGACGGGAACAGTCTTTTCGAGTTTGACCTCGTGCGTTTCGGTTGGCTGTTTCAGGTAAGAGCTGGCTTGCTCGTCGGTTATTTCAGTGCCGGCTGCCTGCGCGAGTCGCATGGCGAAGTCTTTGATTTGCGGGTTCGTCAAGCCGACGCATCCATGCGAAGCAAAGGTGCCGATCTTCGCGGGCGCTTTGCCGCCGTGAATCAGACTCGGTAGACCGATCGGGATCTTGATCCATCCGAGCGGGTTGTTCTTGTCGCCGGCTTCGACTGTCTCGCCGACTTTCACGTTCTTCATCTCTTCTGCCCACGCTTCATCCGGCACGGTCCAGGTCGGATTGAAGATCACGCTTTCCGCTTCCCGCAGTCCGGTTGGCAGCGGAAACTCCGGCGTGCCGATGCCGACTTTGTACGACTTGATCAAGGAACCGTCCTGGAAGATGTCCATGCGATACGCGGGTATGTTCACGACCACTCGCGTGTCGGTGGGAATCGCGTTTGGTCCGGCCATTATTTCCGGACTCGGTGACGGTGACGGTGACGGCGACGATACCGGTGAAGGTGAAGCTGCAGAGGGAGTTGTCGATACCTGTTGGTTTGGCTCGACTACGCAGCCTGATATAAGAAACACAGATAAAACCAGAATAAGCACGGATCGATTCATCTTGTTTGACTCCTTTGACCTCGTGTGGAGCAACGAGCGTTCCTCGTTTTTACTGGGGATTTCCGCCGAAAGGTGAATTATTAGCGGACAGTCGAGCGCAGCAGTGGGTACGGGTTGATGCTCGTGCCTTCCCAGTAACGCTTTGGATCCGAGACGGCGGAGATCGAGAAGTGCAGGTGATAATTTCCCGGGCCCGCGTTTCCGCTGTCGCCGACGTAAGCGATCACATCGCCTTGCCGGACTGAATTTCCTTCGATGAGATTGTCGGCGTAGCGCTGAAGGTGCGCGTAGTAATAGATCGTTTTCTCGTCGGTGCTGAGTTGGTAGATCGCCGTCCCGCCGCGATCGCTTTGAAACAGTTTGAGAATCTTGCCGTCGGTGGCGGCCAGAACAGGTGTTCCTGCGGGGGCCACGATGTCGATCGCGTCGTGAACGCGACCTTCCGATCTCGCATCATCAAACGTGTCGGTCAAGTGCTCCGGCTGCACGCCCTGAACCGGAATGATCAATTCCACCTGGCCGACGAAACTCGGCTTCGTCTCGATCTGTGTTTCAATCGGTTCACACGCGGATGAAATCAATAAAACACAGACCAGAACTTGTAAGACTAGCGGGCGCATGCCCGCTATGCAGACAAGTGACGTTCCATACCGAGTGGCAACAGCGGCCGCGGCTCCGTTCCGCCGAAAAACCAACTCGCGCCAACACGTAAGCGGTGATGCCACGTCGGCAAACGCGATGTATACAAAGCGAACCGTGCCTGCCTTGCCAACGCACCCCCGAACGCTTTTCCACCAGCCAGCAGCACCGCCCCGCGCTCGGTTCCGAGACTCAGCGCTTCGCCGAGTTCTTCAAAATGCTTCGTCTCCAGATCGTGGCCGGAAAGAAACGCCTTGATGTTGTGCGCGACAACATGCGCTTCCTGCAAGGCGAGTTGGGCCGTGCCCGGAAGTGTCGGATCCGCGGGCGGGCAACAGGCAATGTCGCCGAGTGCGAACACGTTGTCGTGTTGGACCAGTTGCAGCGTTGGTCTAACTTTGATCAGACCGCGTGATGTCTTCTCGACGTTGAGCTGCTCGATCAACGGCCGCATCTTTACGCCGCCCGTCCACACCACGCCTGCCGTTTTCAACTCCTCGCGAACGCCGCCGTGTTCGAACGTGACGCTGTCAGCCGAAACACTGACGACGCGCGTCTGCGTGTTAACTTCGACGTGCGCTTCACGCAACGCCTCTTCGACAAACTCGCGAATCTGTTCGCCCATGCCGGGGACGACTCTGTCGCCCATTTCGAAAACGAGCACGCGCGGCTCGCCCTGGAGCGCGCGTCGCTTCACTGCGTCGAGGAGCAGGTCAGCCATTTTCGTCGACAGTTCGCAACCGCTGGCGCCGGCGCCGACCACGACGAACGTCAGATCGCGGCGAACGTCCTGCGGCGCGAGGTCGGGCGGAATTCTGTCGAGCGCGTCGACCATGCGACGGCGCAGGGCGTCGGCATGGCCGATCTTTCGGAAGGGGATGGAATGTTGTTCGGCGCCTTCGACGCCTACGTAGTTGGTAATCCCTCCGGCGCTGATGACGAGCGCGTCGAACTCGAGTGGATCTTTGAACTTCCGGAGCGTGACCCGTTTGGCGTCCAGGTCGATCGACGTGACTTCGTCCCGAATCAGGCGGACATCCTTTTCGTCGACGAGCTCGTTATATTTCGGGGCGATATGCCACTCTTCGACCTCGCCGCTGAGGTATTCGTAAAGCATGGGCGTGAACAGAAAATGGTCCTCGTCGCTGACCAGCGTCACGTCTGCCCACCCGGCCAGATCCAGTGTCGTGAACATGCCGCCAAAACCGCCGCCAAGAATCAGAATTCCGGGTCTAGCCATCAGTGTTTTGTATCCTTCCGTTGGTTTGAGCCATAGTACCAGACGGCTTCGAGAAGTATGTCCGGCTTTGACCTGAAACCACGGATTTCGGGGGTCAACTGGACACTCCCTAGGTCGCGTGATACATTGGGCAGGCTTTTTAAGTTTAGCGGTTACCGCTCTTTAGCGGAGTTTACTGCGGTCGAGGAGGACCATTTAAGCAAGTGGCGTTAGCAAAAGAAACCAAGGAGCAGATTGTCTCTGACTTCCGTACGCATGACTCGGACACGGGTTCGCCCCAGGTGCAGGTGGCGCTTCTCAGCAAGCGCATCAACGACCTGACCGAACACTTCAAAACACACAAGAAAGATAATCATTCGCGGCGCGGCCTGCTGAAAATGGTCTCGCAGCGACGTAGTTTACTGGATTATTTGAAGCGAACGGATATTGAACGCTACCACGAGGTCGTCAATCGTTTAGGCCTGCGCCGGTAGCATTTTGCAGAACCTGGTTAGCGAGAGATCTTCGAATCTCCTGTTTAGTAAAGCCCGCGTCTATCGAAGAGCTTGTGGCAGTGCCGAACGTGACGGCGATTGACTGGAAACAAGCAGACGTGTACGGCCCTGGCTTAAGCATCAAGGCGGCATGAGCTTCACGGTTCAAGAGGCTCGTGCCGCCTTTTGTGTTAGTTAGTTTACCTGCCCGCTTCACGTGGCGTGCTCCAAAGAAAGTTAAGCCGGAATTTTTGCCCAAAGAACAGCGGGCGGATGAGACGCCCGCGACCTGAACCCGGATTCAGGTGCGAAATGTTAAGGAGAAGAAGAACATGCCAGAAAAGAAATACCTCAAAGAATCAATCAAACTTGGCGAACGAGAGCTGACCGTCGAGAGCGGTCGCGTCGCCAAACAAGCAGACGGCTCGGTCGTCATTCGTTACGGCGACACGATGTTGCTCGTAGCCGCTGTCAGCGCCACCACGCCGCGGGAAGGTGTGGATTTCTTTCCCCTCACCGTCGAGTACCGCGAATCCAATTACGCCGCCGGACGTATTCCGGGCAACTACTTCCGGAGGGAAGGCAGGCCAAACGAAAAAGAGGTCCTGACCGCCCGCCTTATCGACCGTCCCTGTCGCCCCCTCTTCGCAGAAGGTTATCGAAACGAAACTCAGGTTATCGCCAGCGTCATCTCAGCCGATCCCGACAACAACCCGGACGTAATCGCCATCACCGGCGCGTCGTGCGCGCTTTTCTTGTCGGACATTCCGTTCATGAATCCGATCGCCGGCGTGCGCATCGGTCTGATCGAGGGACGCTACATCGTCAACCCGACGTACGACGAAGTGCGCGAGTCGCGTTTGAATCTCATCGTGGCAGGAACTGAAGAAGCGATCGTGATGGTCGAAGCGCTGATGTTGGCCCACAAGGAAATCAACCGTCTCTGTCGCTGGCAGAGGGAGCTCTACAAAGCACTCGAGATTCAGAAGCGAGAAGTTACGCCGGTTCAGATCGATGAGGAAATGCTGAGCAGCATCAACGAGAACTATGCGGAGCGGTTACGCCAGGCGCTCGACACGGGCTCGCAGGACAAGCGCAGCAGCTACGCCGCGGTCGACGCGTTGAAAAAGGAAGTCGTCGAATCGTATCCGGAAGACGATCCGGAGAAACGAGCGATGGCGAAAGTCGTTTTCGATCATCTGAAAGAGGCTGTTTTCCGCGACGACATTCTGAACAAACGGCGGCGGCCCGATGGGCGCAGGTTCTCCGAGATTCGTCCGATCACGTGCGAAGTCGGTTGGCTGCCGCGCGTTCACGGTTCAGCGCTTTTCACGCGTGGGGAAACGCAGGCGCTGGTTTCCACCACTCTCGGAACGAAAGAAGATGAGCAGTTCATCGACGATCTCGAAAAGGGCGAAGTCAAGCGACGTTTCCTGTTGCACTACAACTTCCCGCAATATTCAGTAGGCGAAGTGGGCCGGTTCGGATCGTCCAGCCGTCGCGAGATCGGTCACGGCGCACTGGCGCGACGAGCGTTGGAAGCTGTGCTGCCTGAAGACTCAGATTTTCCGTATACGCTCCGCGTCGTTTCCGAGATAACGGAATCGAATGGCTCTTCGTCGATGGCCTCCGTTTGTGGCGGAACGCTTTCCATGATGGATGCGGGTGTGCCGCTGAAAGCACCGGTCGCCGGCGTGGCGATGGGTTTGGTGATGGAAGGCAACAAGTACGCGATTCTTACTGACATCGCGGGCGCCGAAGATCACTACGGCGACATGGACTTCAAAGTCGCCGGCACGCGCAACGGCATCACGGCGCTGCAGATGGACATCAAGATCGCCGGCATCAACGCGCAGATCATGGCCGAAGCGCTCGAACAGGCGAAGAAGGGCCGTATCTACATTCTTGGTGTGATGGAGAAGACGCTTGCCGGTCCGCGCGAAACGATTTCGCAGTTCGCGCCGCGCATCATTCAAATCAAGATCAATCCCGACAAGATTCGCGACGTCATTGGACCAGGCGGCAAGGTGATCCGCTCGCTGGTTGAAGAGACTGGCGCGAAGATCGACGTCGCCGACGACGGTACGATTTCGATCGCGACTGCCAGCGGCGAGGCTGCCGATGCGGCGGTCAATCGTATTCGTGGTCTGACGGCTGAAGCCGAGGTGGGCCAAACCTACCTGGGTGTCGTCACGCGAATCGTCGACTTCGGCGCGTTCGTCGAGATCTTTCCGGGCACCGACGGCCTGTTGCACATTTCCGAGATCGCCGATCGCCGCGTGAAAGACGTGCGCGACGAGCTCAAGGAAGGCCAGCAGATCCTGGTGAAGTGCATCGGCCGGGAGGGCAACAAGATCAAGCTTTCGCGGAAGGCGGTCCTGCGGGACGAAAATCGGAAAGCCGAAGCCGCCAGCCCCAGCGAGAGCGAGTGACACGGAGAGACGGAGACGCGGAGAAGGGGAGACGCGGAGAAGGGGGGATGGTCCCCGCGTCGCCGCTTCTCCCCGTCTCCCATCTTCCTCTTTGGCTTTGACGGACAGGCCGTCCAGTTTCTAGAAGGCCGGTCTGAGACTTGGACGAAATCTGGTGGTCCAGACCGAGGTTTCGTGTGTTCATGGCCGTTTTGACAACGTTGTACGAACGGCCCTGGATTTGCTGCTATTTCTGCTCTCCCAGGTGGCCTAAGTAAACGATGCGGCGTTTACGTAAGGTGCCCTTGACCTTCCAGCAATACGTCGCCTTAACAATCCAACTCTCTTGCTCGCCTTAGAAACACCGGTTGGCGCTGGAGTTTGCGACTCATTAGCAATCTTCTTGTAGTGGATAGAAAAACGCCATTGCGACAGGCAGGACTACCCTGACGGTCACTTTTTAGTTCAACGTATGAACCGAACCATTGCCCCCAACTTCGGTAAGCGGCCCTGCTCCGGGCTGCGGCGCTCCCTCCGCATGCTTACCATTTTCATTGGCATCTTCCTGATGGCCGTTGGCCCAGCCCAGGCTGATCCCGTCCAGATCAACCGCGTGGCCCAGACGCTCAAAACGCTTCAAGGCACGACTGACATTCAACTAACCCTGATCGGTCAGGATCCTGTTACCTCCGGGGCCAGGACTGTCACTCCGCCGGCTGGTCCAGGTGTCGGCTCGAGCGATCCCAAAATCGACGCCCTGCTGTCCGGCTTTCCAATCGTTTCCAGCACTGTCGAAATCGGCGTTGACGACGTAGACGAAGAGGGTGAAGTCGACGGCACGATCTGTGACTGCGGTGAGATTCTGATCGCCGGTGGCGGTTTTCCGAAGTGGCCGCTGGTGTTCCTGGCAGCAATTCCGATCGCGTTCATTCCGGATTGTGACGATTGCGAACAGACCGAACCAACGCCGACTCCAACTCCGACGCCGACGCCAAATAACACACCGACTCCGACGCCTGAACCGGCATCGTTGCTGATCTTCGGCACGGGCCTGGCTGCCGCCGGCGCGGGACTGCGACGTCGCTACAACAAAGCAAAGCTCGCCGCTCAAAACGAAAACACGGAGGAGGAACAATCGTAGTGATGAAATCAAGATTCTTCTCCGCTTCGCATTTCAAGTTTGCGTTTCTGTTTTTGGCGGCCACGACGTTCTTTGCCTTTGCTTCGGCGAGTGAAGTTTCCGCAAAGCCGAAGAAAGCGAAGTACGGCACCATCAAGATTCTGACAAACCCGGGCGGATTGTTGCTCACAATCGACGGTCAGCCTCGCGGGGAGACGTTAACCGAGTATCGATCGATCGATCTCAATCCCGGTCTGCACACCGTCTCAGTCACGTTGCCGAACGGAAAAATGTGGACGCGCGAGATTGAAGTGCCCGCAGGCCGCGTCAAGTGCGTGGTCGTAAACTACCGGCCATTGCCGCCGCTGCCGAAGTCACCTTGTCCGTATCCGGTCAGCGTTTCCGCGCCGCAGACGGTCAACGAAGGCGAGATCATTACGTTCGCGGCGGACGTCACTTACAGTGGGACCAACGGTTTGAAATACGCCTGGACGGTTAACCCGACCGGGGCGAAGGTTATCAGTGGCGCAGGCACGCCGACCATCACAGTCGACTCGACTGGTCTTGGTGGTCAGCGCGTGATCGCGACGTTGACGGTGACGGATGGAACGTCTGATCCGTCCTGCCGCCAGAGTGCGCAGAGTGTGGCGGTCGTCACGGCTCCGGAAAGAAAAGTGATCGTGGCGCGTGAGTTTGACGAGTGCAACAACTGCACGTTCGACGATCAAAAAGCGCGGCTCGATAATCTTGCGGTTGAACTGCAAAACGATCCGTCGACGCGCGCGTACATCATCGCGTACGGTGGACGCACCAGTCCGATCGCGCAGGTTGAAGTGCTAATGAAGCGCGCGAAGGATTACATCGTCGAGCAGCGCGGCATCGATGCTGCGCGACTCGTGATCGTCAATGGCGGGTTCCGCGAAGAGGACACGGTCGAGCTTTGGGTCGTACCGGCCGGCGCGGAAGCTCCGCGTGCCACACCGACGGTCCAGGCAGGCGAAGTTAAACCTCGCAAACGCCGCTAATCTTCCTGAGATCACAAATCACGCAAGGCGCGTTTGTGTGATTTGTGGTCTCTTTGTCTTTTGCCTCACGGTCTTCTACTATTCATGCGTGCCTGCACCAAACATCGACACCATCGTTTCGCTCGCCAAACGGCGAGGTTTTGTCTTTCCCTCTTCTGAAGTTTACGGCGGACTCGGCAGTGCCTGGGACTATGGTCCATTAGGCGTCGAGCTCTGCAACAACGTCAAACAATCGTGGTGGCGCTGGCTCGTTTATGATCGCGACGACATCGAAGGCGTCGATTCGTCGATCATTTTGAACCGTCTCGTGTGGAAGTATTCCGGTCACGAAGCGACGTTCCACGATCCACTGGTTGACTGCCGCGAGTGCAAGACTCGAATGCGCGCGGACAAGCTTGAAGGTTACTTTCCGGAGGGAGGTCAGGCGCTGCAGGCGGGTGAGGCCAATTCGCGCCTCCGTTCGGGGCTCGTCAAGTGCGCCAATTGCGGTTCCACGAACCTGACCGACGAGCGCTACTTCAACATGATGTTCCGGACTACGCTGGGCGCCGCCGCTGCGGAAGACGATCCGGCGGCGCTCGCGTACCTCCGTCCGGAAACGGCGCAGGGGATCTTCATCAACTTCCTGAACGTGCAAACTGCCATGCGCCGCAAGATTCCGTTCGGGATCGCGCAGGTCGGAAAGTCGTTTCGCAACGAGATTACGCCCGGGAATTTCATCCTGCGCACGCGCGAGTTTGAGCAGATGGAGATGGAGTACTTTGTCAGTCCCGACGCCGAGCACTTGAAGATGGTTGACGAATGGACCGAGCTCTATGTCGAGTGGTTCAAGGGGCTGGGGATCGACGGGCGCAACCTGAAGCTGCACGAGGTGCCGAAGGAGGAGTTGGTCCACTACTCGAAACGCACGGTCGATATTATGTATCGCTATTTCCCGGAGCGGCCTGAAGAGGAACGGCAGTGGGA
>JAICGQ010000050.1 GCA_025923035.1 Pyrinomonadaceae bacterium
AAAACCCTCAATTCTGCTGTTGCTCATCGCGGTTCTCAGCTTGGCTCCGGCCGCTTTCGCCCAGTCTGCGTCCACCCAACTGGCGAATCTCCCTGACGCGGACCTGCTGATTTACATCAGTCCTCAACGACTTTTCAACGATTTCCTCCCAAAGGTGCTGCCGCCGAAGGAAGCCGCCGAGATGCAGGCAGCGTTTGGCGATATAAAGCGTGGCGCCGGCTTCGATTTGGCTTCGGTCGAATACATCGTGGTCGCGGCGCGGTTTCACAAACCCACGGCCGATCTGAACTTTGTGGCGCCTGACGTGATGGCCGTCATGGGTGGCGATTTCAGTTCCGAGTCGCTGTTCACGCTGGCGCAACTCGCGCTTCAGGACAAAGTACAGGTCGAGAAGCAGGGCTCGCGGACGATCGCCGTCATGAAAATCGACGAGCTCGCTAAGGAAGCTGAAAAGAACCCGCTACTCAAACCGTTTGTCGAAGTTGGCGCCGTCGCTTTGACGCCTAACTCGATCGCTATCGGCAACATGCGTTACATCAACGCGGCTATTGCAGCCGCCGATGGAACGGGACGTATCAAACCGGAAACGCTGCAATCGTTGATGCGCGATCCGAATGTGCTCATGGCCGCGACTGGCGCGCCGATCGTTGCTTTCGCCCGCAGCTTTGGATTGCACGGCACTGAAGCGACGCCGCGTGACGGACGATGCGATTCAAACTTCGGCAACTTCTATGCTTCCGCTGTTATATCCGGCGCGAATTTCAGCACGCGCGGCGCGATGAACGCCGACAATCCTGATACCGCAAAGATCATCGCCAATCTGCTGTCGAGCTTGATGAAGTCCGACATCAGCGCGGTTCCCGACAAGACCGCGCAGGCGTTTCTTCAAGGTCTAAAATTGACGGCCAAAGACAACGAAGTCATGATTGACGCGGAATTTCCTTTACAGATGATTGCCGACCTCATTCGTGAACAGTCGAAACCGAAGGCCGCAACACCTACGTCGGCTCCGAAAAAACCGACTACGAAGCGAACAACAAGGAGAAGGAGAAATTAAGAACAATGCGTAAGAGTCTACTGGCGCCGGCAATTCTGTTGCTGGCGGGTGTTGGAGTCGTCGTGTTCGTTTTGTTTGCTCGATCGACGAACGCGGCTCAGAATGCGAATAGCTCCACCACGACTGAGCGAAACTCAAACCGATCGATCACTCCGCCGGGGGCGAGGCCGCAGGAGGACTTCTCGAAGAACACCTGGGAATTGCCCGAGGACGCTGATAAAACCAAGAACCCGGTGCAAGCGACTGACGAGTCGATCGCGAAAGGCAAGCAGCTCTATCTCGATCCCGCGAAAGGCAACTGCATTTTCTGCCACGGCGAGAATGGAGCGGGGAACGAAGCGAACTTCCCACGACTACGACGCAAACCAGCAGACATCTCAAACAAGGAACGCATGTCGTCGATGACTGACGGCGAGGTTTTCTGGAAGATCACGAAGGGCATCAACGGCATCATGCCGGCGGGCGAAAAGAAGATGCCAAACGACGAAGAGCGCTGGCACGTCGTCAACTACATCCGCACCCTCGCAAAGGCGAAGTAGACTTTGTAGACTTTCGGATTCAATCCGTGTTCAGAAGAAGCGTTCGGCGTAGGCGCGGACTTCTTTTATTGAACGCTCTGAGATCACGCGAAAGAGTTTAATCTCGCAGCCGGCGGGAATTTGCGGCGACATCAGCGAGTCAGTGATTACAAACGCCGCGGAACGTAGTCCTTTCTCCCAACCACGTTCGCGCGCATCGCGAAAACTGAGCGCGTCCGCATCGAGACCAGCCGCGACGAGCAACGTCCGCGACCAACGCAAAAACTCCGGCCACCGCGACACGATTGCGATCAAAGCATCGGGTCGCGGTTTCGTTTCTCCACGAAACGACTCAACGACGGATCCCGAGTGAAGCATGATCATATCTGTTTCCGGTTTCACTCGATCGCCAAACGCTTCCAGATGTCCGTACAACACCAGCGGCACCGCGCCGATCAGCTTCATATCGCTGTCCAGGTCCGTTGGTCCAGCACCGGAAACGTTAACCTTCGTCGCCGCCCTAATCTCAGCCACCAGAATCTCTCGCAACTCCGGATCCGGCTCCAGCACCAGAAAATGATCCGGCCGCTGCACCGAGAACGATCGACTCACACCCGCCTGAATATCCGCGAGCGAATATCCGTCTTCACGAAGATGCCGGAAGAACCGCGAGATCAACTGGTCCAACGCCAGGCCATCGTCCATCTTCTCGTCCGCTCGTAGCCGAACGTACACGCCGCTGCCCTTGCGAAACTCGACCCAACCACGTCGCGCAAGTTCGCGATACGCGGCGCTAACCGTATTGGCGTGAATCGAATATCGCCGCGCCAGATCGCGCGTGCTGGGCAAGCGTTCGCTGGGCTTGAGGTCGTTGCTGACGATGCCGAGCGTGATCTGCGTGATCAACTGCTCGCGAATCGGGACTTCACTGTTTTTGGCGAGCCATAGTCTCATGGCGCTTTGGTCCGCGGCAGAATATCATAGCCCGCGTGAGTAATCCGTCGTATCTGCGTTTATTATCTGACGGCACGTTAGAAAAGCGCGTCGCCGATCTGGAGCGGCTGCTCGAGCGCTGCACCGTCTGCCCGCGCGACTGTCTGAACAATCGTCTGAACGACGAGATCGCCGCCTGTTACTCCGGACGGCTGCCGATCGTTTCGTCGTACACCGCCCACTTCGGCGAGGAACCGCCGCTCGTCGGCACCAAAGGCGCCGGCAACATCTTCTTCGGCAACTGCAACCTTCGTTGCGTCTATTGCCAGAACTACCAGATCTCGCAAACTCACAAACAGCAGCTCAAAAACGAAGTCACTCACGAACGCCTTGCCGAGATGATGCTGGAACTGCAAACGCGTGGTTGTCACAACATCAACTTCGTTTCGCCGACGCATTTCGCGCCGCAGATGGCCCGGGCAATCCTGATCGCCGCCCGGCAAGGGCTGCGCCTGCCGATCGTTTACAACACCAATTCCTACGACGCCGTTGAAGTGCTGCGCTTGCTCGATCGTATCGTCGACGTTTATTTGCCGGACTTGAAGTATGCCGATGACGAGTCGGGTTACATGTATTCGAAAGTCAGCGGGTACAAGGAGTTTTCGCGACTCGCGTTGAAAGAGATGTTTCGGCAAACGGGTGACGAACTCGTGTTTGATGACAACGGATTACTGCAACGCGGTTTGGTGGTTCGTTTGCTGGTGTTACCGAACGACATCGGCAGCATACGCGAATCGATCGAGTGGTTGCGCGACGAACTGAGCCCGCGCGTGGCGATCTCGCTGATGGCCCAGTACTACCCGACGCACCAGGCCGAGACGAACAAGCGCTACATGCTGCTGTCGCGCAGGATTCGTGAATCCGAGTGGATGAAAGCCACGGCGGCACTCGAAGAGCTCGGCATGGAAGAAGGTTGGGTGCAGGAGTTCGACGGCGCGTCGTACTACTACCGCCCCGATTTTAGCGACGCCGATCGACCGTTCCGCGATATTCGCGACTTCGAATAATCAAGTCTCGTAGCGAATCGCAGGACTGCCAGCCGGATAAAACACCCCAAGCAATCTCAATTCACCGTCACCAGTGTTCTCGACGCAATGGACCTGCCCGCGAGGCAGGTAAACACACGCGCCTGGTCCAATCGGCGTGCTGGCGTCGCCGGTCCACATCCGGCCCGTGCCACGCAGTATGAACAGCACCTCTTCGTACTCGTGAAAATGATCCGGTGCACGTCCCGGCGGAATCGACCCGACAAACTGCGTCACCTGCTCGCTGCCGATCTCGTGGTCCACCAACACACGGTACCAGCGATCGGCCGTCGGCATCTCGCGCTGATCTGCCAGTTTCACAAGCGGCACTCGCTCAGGCGCAGGCGGATCCGTGAAAACCAACTCGATCGAACTCAACGGCACGATTCCGTCTGCAGCGCCCTCCGGACACTGCGAACTCACAAAACAAACCGCGTCTGGTCCCGGATTGTCGACCATCAACGTCTGTCCCGGGCGCAAATAGATCCCGGTCTGTGCTTGCACCCGGTGCGGCCGGCCGTCGATAAACACGGTGCAGCGTTTCGGTTGCGACGGATCGTCAAGATCCTCGAGCACGTACAGCACCTCGTCCGACTCCGCGTTACGAAGTCCCGGCGATAGCCCCACGCCAAACTCCAAAACGCGCTGTGAGATCGCTTGTGCGCCTGTTGCCTTCCCCACCTGGTTCCAAATGGAGAGTGAACCAACAACTTTGGGAGTGCCCTCGCGCATGGCTGACACGCGGCATCCTCCCGCCAGATCTACGCCCATTTATTCGCTCCTAAGTCTTGCTGGTCGTCAGGTGGTGGGTGGTGTGTTCGGTGATAGACGCCTGTGGGTGCGTGCCGGGAGCCAGTTCATTGGTCCGGGCAGGCGGCGCCTCGTAAACGACGCGATTCATGTCCAGCGCTCGCTGCGACATCGCGTCGAGAGCATCGCCGGGAAGTTCCTTGCGTGGCAAGCTGAAAAGTAGACCATTCAGAATTACTCCAACTCCTACCATGAACGTGATCAGCCACGGCAACATCATCGGCAATAAGTCGATTTTGTTGAGCGCCATCAGCATCACCGCCACGGCGCCTCCAAAACCGACAGCCGCAGTGATCACGCCGTTGCGAATTCGCCGCAACCGCTTCTCTGCGGGCGACTCGAGAAACTTCTCGAACGACGGCAGAACGTCTTCCGCCACTTTCTCGAGATCCTTCGCGGAACTCATTTGCCGGATCTTGTCTGCGACTGCCATACCGATCTGTTCGCGCGCAGTGATCGCCGAAGCGGTGATTGCATCCGGCCGTTCCAGCGAGTTTCGCACGACACGCAGGTCCGTGCCGCAGCCACGACAGAATTGACTCAGTTGTCGTTCTTCAGAACCGCAAGTTGGACAATACATGGCGGTCTCAGCCTCCACTCACCGACGGCAAGATGGTGATTTCGCTGTTCTCGGGCAACTGCGTGTTCAGCAGTTCTCGGCGACGGATGTTTTCGTCTTCGATAAAGACGTTGACGTGCATGCGGACCTCGCCGCGTTCCGTCAACACGCGATCTCGCAACCCTGGATGCATTTGCCACAACCGATCCAGCGCCTGGCCCACAGTCGACGGCGAAGCGTCGAGCTCAATCACGTGCTTACCGCCCGTGAAGTCGGTCAGGAAACCGGAAACGTTGATCGTGGTCACGGCAGAATTCCTTCCGGCACCGTCCACGGATGTATCTGAATGGCCAATCGTCCGGCCTGGACTGACGGATCCGTTGCGGCGAGCGAGCGCGCCTCCTCGAGCGAGTTGACTTTGAAAACGAAAATGCCGCGCAGACGACCGTTGTCGGCGAATGGTCCAGCAACGACCAGCTTTTTCATTTCCGCAAGCTTTTGAATATTTTCGAGGTGCGCTTTTTGAAGCGCTTCGGTTGCGGGTGTTCTTTCCGGCGTCCATTTTTCGCCGCGCGTCAGAAAACCGAGATACGCGGTGGTGAATTTACCCGGCGCGGGCGTCGTCTTCTTCATTACGTCTTCCGACATCCACGGGTGCAGCTCCGCAACGAGGTAACCGCCCGCCACTGCCGGATCCTGGTTTATCCAGGCGGTCGCCTCCTCCGCCGACTTCGTGCGAAAGATGTGTACTTCAACCAGTTCGGGATCATCGCTAACGGCCCCGGCGATCATCAGCTTGTTTGCTTCCAGCATGGACCGCAGGTGTGCGACGTGACGTCGTCGCAGCTCGGCCCGTTCTCTGCTCGGATCCGGCGACCATTTCGGACCACGTTTCATCAACGCCATCTGAAACGTCAACATTTGATGTGGCGTCGATTGCGGTGGAGTTTGCGGCGGCGCCTGGGGTGGTTTGCCGTGTTCCTGTGCGTTCACGACTGAACAGCAGATCACGATTCCGAGTGCGATTGTTAAGAAGAGTCTCATTTTCATTTCACCACTGAAGCTTTTACACAAACAATCGGCGGCAAGCCTACAGCAATCGGCTGCCACGATTCACCGGCATTGTTTGATCCGAACAGCTTTCCGTTCCGCGTGCCGAAATAGAGACCGGCGGGGTTCAAATCATCCGACGTCATTCCATCACGCAAGATGGTCTCGAATGCGTTTTCCTGCGGCAGTCCGTTCGTCAACGGTTCCCACGACTCACCGGCGTTGCGTGTGCGATAGACGCGTAACTTCGCTTCCGGCGTGCAGCGAAATTCATCCGACTCCAACGGAATGATGAAAACGGAGTTCGCGTCATTCGGATCGCCCACCATCGCAAAACCAAAATCGGAAGGGACGCCGTTGGCGATGTCGGTCCAGGAGTCGCCGCCGTCGTCGCTGCGATAGAGTCCCCAATGATTCTGCAGGAACATTCGTTGCGGAATCGATGGGTGGCTGACGATCTTGTGCACGCACTGTCCAAACTCAGGATAACGATGTTCGGGCGGAAGAAACTGCGCGCGCACGCCCACGTTGCGCGGGTTCCAGCTCGCGCCACCATCGTCGGTGCGATAAACGCCGCCGGTGGAGATTGCGATGTGCATCCGATCTTTGTTTGAAGGATCCGGCAGGATGGTGTGCAAACACAAACCACCGCCGCCGGGTTGCCACTGTGGCCGGTGTGGATGATCGAAAAGTCCTTTAACCAGCGACCAGCTCGCGCCTGCATCGCCAGAACGAAACAGCGCCGCCGGTTCAACTCCGCAGAAGAGCGTATCAGGCTCGTCTGCATGTCCCTCTTCGATCTGCCAGATCTGCTTTAACGCCGTCTCACTGTCTTCGGGAAACTTGATGCTATACGCCTCGGGTTCGGTCCACTCGCGTCCGAAGTCGTCGGACGTGCACAGATAAGAGCCCCAGTACGAACTGTTCACTGCGGCCCAGAGTCGATTTCGTCCGTTGCGCTGATCGTGAGCGAATGCATAGATGGCGCGTCCGGGAAAATAAGGGCCGCCGACGGTCCAATCCGAGCGAGCGGCGTTCGAGCTGAGCAGAAAAGCGCCCTTCATCGTGCCGACCATTAGCAACACATCGCCGGACTGTGCATCTATATGATTGGTTTCTGGCATTTAAAAAGAAACTCCGGAAGCGGTGAAACGTTAATGAAACCGTCGGAACGTCGCGGATTATAGCCTGCCAATTGCCAAACGCGAATCGGGGGTTTGTGGTTCCACGACTGTCGGGTGCGCGTGTTAAGATTCCGGTCACTTGACCGCTGAGGTAAACGCCCATGAAGAGACTATTAATCCTGACCCTCGCCTGCACACTGTTCTACGCCACGGCGTTGCCCGCGCCCGCGCAAGAACAGTCAACGGCGCAACCAACCGCAGAAGAGTTGGAAAAGCAGAAGGCCGAGCGGGAGAAGAACGCCTACCGGCTGTTGGATCAGGTAATCGATGAGGCGCAATCGCTGCGGTTAACAGAGAACCGCGTTCGCGTGCAGATAAATGCCGCCGACGCGCTCTGGGACAAGAACCAGGGCCGTGCGCGATCCCTGTTTACGATGGCTGCGGACGGCATCGCGGAACTCGTCCGCAATCCGCCAATGATTAACAACCGGCAAAACCCTGGGCAGAACCAGGACCGCCGCTCGTTTCAACTGCGTCAGGAGTTGGTCCTCGCCGCCGCGAAACACGATGCTCAGCTCGCCTATCAATTGCTTGCGACGACCAAACCAGCCGTACCAATTGCGCAAAACACCAACGAGCAGCGTCGACCGCGTCCGATGGTTGATCCGGAAGATAACCTCGAACAGGCGCTGCTCGGACGCATCGCTGCGCTGGATCCGAAACTCGCCGCGCAGAACGCCGAGCAGATGATGGAGAAGGGCCAGTTTCCGCGGAGTGTCACTGAAGTGATCACTCGTTTGTCACAACAGGATCCGGAAGCAGGTGCGAAGCTTGCCGACAAGACAGTGAAGCGAATTCAAGCAGCAAACGTTTTGACGAACAACGAGGCTGCGGTACTGGCGCAATTGATGATCAATTCCGGCATTCGGCAACCAACAGAAGGAACGGCTGCAGCTAATCCGCTGCCCGTGGGCGTGCCTGTGCGCGGTCCCGTTCTCGAACAAGCCGCTTACGTCGAGCTGTTGTCGAGCATGGTCGATGCGGCGTTAAAAGTGACGTCGCCGCCGCAGACCAATCAGCAGCGTCCGGCCTCCGCAGGAAATCCACCGCGGGGACGGGCTCAGCTTCCAAACCCAAATTCGCCGGTCGTGTCAAACAGACCCGGTGGTCCAACTCCCGAACAAACCGAACAGATCAACGCGCGACGACTGCTCGCCAGCATCATGATCGCGATGCCGGTGATCGAACAACAACTGCCATCCAAGGCCCCGGCAGTTCGTCAGAAACTCGCCGAAATGGGCGTCGGAACCCTGGCAAACATGGGCCAGCCAACGTTTTTAACTGGCAACGTTCCGACAAGCGATTCGCTCATCCAAGCCGCGGCCAACGCTCCGCCACAGGCGCAATCGCGCCTTTATCAGCAGGCCGCTTTCCGCGCCCTTGAAGAAGGAAACGCGGATCGCGCGCGCCAGATTGCGACGGACCATCTCCCGGCTAACACTCGCGATTCCGTGCTGCAACGAATCGAGTTTCGCGAACTGGTGAAGAAAGCCGACAGCGCCCGCTTCGAAGAGATCCGCCAATCGGTAAATCGTTTGCAGTCGGACAACGAGAAGATCGAGATGTTGATCCAGCTCGCGGGCGATGCGCAGAAAACAAATCAGAAGCTCGCGATTCAGTTGCTCGAAGAAGCACGGCAAATCACCAATCGCCGCGCCACGAGCTACGACCAGTTCAATCAACAGCTTCGTGTAGCGCGCGCCTTCGTCTCCACAGACACCGCTCGTAGTTTCGAAGTGCTCGAACCGGTGATCAGCCACATCAACGAACTGCTGAACGCCGCGTCCATTCTGAACGGTTTCGAGATCAATATGTTTCGCGACGGTGAGATGACGATGCAGGGTGGAAGCGCGCTGACTACCACGATCAGTCGAATTGGTCAGGAGCTTGCGAACCTCGCACGCACCGACTTCGAGCGGGCCGACACACTCGCCGGTCGTTTCCAGTTGACTGAACCGCGCATCATGACGCGAATGTCGATCGTGGAGGGATTACTGACTCCGCCCCGCCCTGATCGACCGTCAGGCACCGTACCCGTCAACGTCGGGCGCGTGGGCCAAACGGTAAACGTCCGGCCGGAGTAAGGCTGTTTCGAACAAAGGGGAACTATTGTCTAATCAATTCACGAACAGGGGATTCACCGATTCCATAGAAAAACCGGAGATACCTGTTACACCACACGATCCATCTGACCCGGACATACCGAATCCTGCTCCGATTCCCTTGCCGCCGGACACCGATCCGCCGCCGGCACCTGTGGGCGAACCCGACACGCCGCAACCGATTACCGATCCGACACCCCCTGAGCCAACACGACTAATCGGCGTGCGATAGACCACAGGAGCTCCGCGGGTTGGCAAAACTGATTCTTCTCTCCACCACCAGCTTTGTCCTGCGCACATTCCTGCGCCTGGGCATTCCCGGACTGTTTCTGATGAGCGCGCTCGACTCGTCGTTCCTGGTCCTGCCGTTCGGCAACGACCTGCTGCTCATCGCACTCGTGAGTTCGAACCGCGAGAGTTTGATCTGGATCGCTTACGTGCTTGTTTCTGCGGCTGGATCGCTCCTCGGCGTGTTTGTGGTCGATCTACTGATGCGCAAGGCCGGCGAGAAAGGCCTCGAGCGTTTCGTGAAACCGAAACGGCTCGAACGCATAAAGAAAAAGCTCGAAAACAAGCTCGGGATCACGGTGTTTGCGGCGACGATCGTGCCGCCGCCGTTTCCTTTTACGCCGGTGATCATGACCGCGTCGGCCCTGCAGTGTTCGCGCCAGAAGCTGTTCGCCGCCGTCTTTGTGGGCCGTCTACTTCGTTACACGGCGGAGGCGATTCTGGCCCTATATTTTGGCCGTCAGGTGATCGCATATTTCAACTCCGATGTCGTTTCGTATTTCGTCTATGGTCTGATCGGGCTGGCTATAGTGTTGAGTACTTTGTCGTTGCTGCGCTGGTTCAAACGATCATAAAAATTCCATGATTTCAGAGGTGACTGTCGGGCTTTACGAATTCCGAAACAGGGGTGTCTCGTGTAGAATCCGCAGGCAAAAAACTCCGGAAGGGAGCCCGCAGCATGCCAGAGAGACGTGGTGTCCAGGCCACTGAAGAGGTAAAAGCAGAATGGTCCACTGCATATAAGTTTTATCTAAGAGCCCCAGGTGACAGGTTTGACAAGAAAAAAGACAGGACCGCCCGAATCGACTACGTAGCCCAGGAAATGAAACTGACACGGAAGCAAGCCAAACGCCGGATTAGGAACTACGAAGCGTGGCAGCGGAATATCAAAAAGGGGATCGCAGCTCCGTAATCATTCCTGGATTCGTGTTTCGGAATTAACCTGCAATAACCCGACAGCCGTTTGGTCCACCTTCCCCCAAGCCCAGTCAACTTTGCTGGACCACTGTTCAGGTGGTTCTCTGTCTGGCGTGGCCCACTCTTACACGGCTCGGACCTGGCTAATGCTGGTGTCGCGAAGGACGTAGTGGTTAGTTGAGGTTTCGGTGATGATTTCCGCCATCTGGAATTTGCGCAGTACGTCTGGCGGCCAAACACGGCCGGATCCGCCTTCGCGGACAGTCGCGTTATTGACGCGCATGAAAGCATCCGTCGAGGGCACTGTGATTCTCGGTTTCACGAGGGCAAATCGTGTGAACGAGAGCAGTCGGTTTTTTTGAGCTAGTACTTTCAATTTGGCACCCATATGTTGAACTTGATCAACGCCTTTCTTCCCTAAAGGCAGTCTTAATCGGCTGCGGATTCCAGGTTTTTTCTTTTGCTGGTTGGACAAACAAAGAGAGGCGCCGAAGCGCCCCTTTTTGCCCTCAGGTTGAGTGATCGTTAGTATCGCGGCCAGCGATTGTCCCAACGGCGATCGCGTCGATTCGCGAAGCGTTGGAAACCTTCACGGTATCCCTGGATGAAAGCATCACGGAACACCTGCCGGTACTGTCCTCGATTGCCGTAGTACGAACTGTACCCCTGAGTAGCGTCTCTGTAGTACCGCGAACGTTGCGGGTTGAAGCTTTGGCCGCGCTGAGCGTCAGCGGCGCCGACGTTCATGCCGTAGCTATAACCCTGTTGCCGGGCGGTCTGGAATCCGTTGTTGCGACGGTTCCAGTCGCGATCCCGGTTACCGTAGCGATCGTAACGACCGTAGCGATCGCGGTACTGCGCTTGAGCAGTAGAACTGGCGACTGTGACTAAAATGCCAAACAGTAGGAAGAATGCCAGTAAGTAACCACCAGTTTTCTTACTCGAGTAATTAAGTTTCATTTGCTCGAAAACCTCCCTGGTCGAAGGTTTTGGCAAGCACCGTGCCTCAACTGCAAATGCTTTAAAATCCGTGTTTAAGTTAGATTTACTCGAGAACCTGACACGATTTCGTGTGTGTATTGACGATTACGCGGGACGGCGGAGGTAGGATCTTAATTCCGGTCGGGTTGCCTTACGTACCAACGCGGCTTTGGCTTGCCACTCGACTGCGCGTGTCAGTTCGACGAGGAAACGAGTCTCGCCGGATTCGAGTGCGGCGATGGGAGCGCCATCGTGATAGAGGACGCGGTTGCCCGTGTGCGCTGTGATACGCGTGCCCGGAGTGATGATGCCGGCGAGATTCAACGGATCGGCGGCGCTAACGGAAATCATTCTCTCCTGCGCACCCTCGCGACGAATCGAACGCAACATCCCCACCGCTTCCGGTAAAGCAAACTGTTCACCCGAAATGCCGCCTACGAACCGTCCGCCGCGAATCTCACCACGTGCTTCAAGACGGTGACAGACGCGCAGCAATACGCGCCACGGCACGACGATGCCTTCTCGTTCCAGCAGTCGTTTGAAAACGACTCCGTAGCGACGCAGCAGCACCCACGCGACTTCCTCCGCCACTTCGAGATCCGACTGTTTCTGAGTAGAAGTGTCTGCCGCAGAAGGGGCGCGACGTTTGAGTATGGACCAACGTCCGGCACTCGCCATGTCGTAAACCGGTTGCCGATGTTTGCGTCGCGCGGCTGCCTGCGTCTTGCGACTGCCGGGTGTGAGCAGCGCGCGTAATCCTGTGAAGCTGTCGGACACGACGATGCCGCTCGCGACGAGTTCTGCCAGCGCGTCTTCAACCTGGCTGCGCAACAGTTCGGTGTTCTCGACGATGTCCGTAAAAAATGATGCGCCGCGTTCGTGCAGGTAGTCGTAGACCAACTGCGTGGTCGTCGAAAACTCTGACGCTGCGTTTGGCTGCGACGACTGTGGGAACACGGCGTTCCAGAGTGCGAAGTTCTTGCGCCGCAACAGCGCGATCGGCGTGTTTCGTACTGGACCTGAGCCGCGTGCCCGATCGCCTTCATTCGTTGCGGACCGAACAGGCGGGGTCAAGCGAGCCCAAACAACTTCACCCGACAAACACAGGGCGTCCAGCCATGCGGGATCGTATTCGACGAGTCGCGACGGTAGCAGTTCGCCTTCCCATGCTGCGGCTGGCGCTTCAAAACCTTCCAATTGATCGATGATGGCCCGGACGCTTTCCGGTCCTTCCATCTGATGTTCGGGCGCGACCTTTTGCCAGGCGAGCAGGAAGCGAATGAAGTCGGTGGAGGCGACCGGTTCGATCTCCTGGCGCAGGCGATTCAACGTGTAGCTGTGGATTCGTGCCAGCAGACGCCGCGCGCACCATTCGGTGTCAGTGATGCCCGGTGTGAAGCGTCCGCGAATAACGAAGCCTTCTGCTTCGAGTCGCAGCAGACCGGTTTCAATTTCCAACCTGGTCAAACCTGAGGACGCAGCCAGTGCGTCAGCGGTGACCGGTCCGAGTCCTTCCAAACGGCCGCGCAGAACTTCCGTGATGGCTGTTTCAAACGTCCACTCAGTTCTGGAGACGCTCTCGGGAGCGGTGATTGGAGGATCCAACTGACGGTTGGGAAAGATCGCTTTGATTTGCGGCAACCTCTCTGCAGCGATCCATAAACCGGGAATTAATACGGCGGCACGTCTGTCGACTTTCAATTCGTCAAAGAACTGTTGCCATTCAACACGTTCCTCAACAAACCCAAGCTCGACGAGCGCGTCATGCAACTCGTCAGCATTTCGCGGATCGGGCCACACTTCTTCGCGCACACGATCGATCGCGCCCTGGTCCAACTTGCCGAGGTCGCTGGCGGTTTCCGGATCGAGCCAGCGGCGCTGAAACACGGCGCGCGTGCGACGTTCCTCGAGTGGAGCATCATCGAGATAAGCGTAGGGACGGGCGTTGAGTATCTCCTGCGCCAAAGGCGAGGCCTCGATCACGTCGCGCGCGAAAAGATTCTTCTCATTGCGCTCGATCGAGGCGAGCAGACGCTCAAGACCATCAATGTCCATCGCCTCTTCGAGACAATCTTTGACGGTCTGATCCACCAGCGGATGCGAAGGGATCTCGCGTTCGCCGCCACCGAGGTTTTCGGCGCAGGCGACCTGGTCAGGAAAGATGGCAGTCAACAGATCTTCGGCGTCCATTCGCTGCAACTGCGCCGGAATCTTCTTCCCACCGCGACGCCGCAACACGGCGAGCGAGCGGGTGACGTTCCAACGCCAGCGAATGTTCCACATTGGCGCGTCGAGTAGCGCCTGGCAAAGAAGCTGGCGCACTGTCTTCGAGTTCAGGTAGTGGAAGACGTCTTCAAGCGGGAAACTGTGAGTTGGACCAAGCGACAACACGATGGCGTCTTCGGTTGCCGCCGCCTGTAATTCGAAATTGAACTTGCGACAGAAACGCTTGCGCAATGCGAGTCCCCAGGCGCGATTCAGGCGGCTGCCGAACGGCGCGTGCAAAACGAGCTGCATGCTGCCGCTGTCGTCGAAAAATCTTTCGAGGACCAGATCATCCTGCGATGGCATAACGCCCAGCACGGTCTTGGAAACCGTCAGATACTCAGCAATCTGTTCAGCGCCTGAATCCGAGATTCCAACTTCATTTGTGAGCCACTCGATAGCCGACTTAGGATCCCTGTTTCCAACTTCCTCTCGTAAGCGCGATACCGACACCGATAATTCATGCGAGCGCGCAGGCGCTTCCCCAAGCCAGAACGGAATCGACGGCGGTTGTCCATGCGCGTCCTCGACGCGAACTTTGCCCTGCTCGACGCGCAATACGCGCCACGACGTGTTTCCCAACTGAAAGATGTCGCCCTGCAGACTCTCGATCGCGAAGTCTTCGTTGACTGAACCGATTACGAGGTCGCTCGGTTCGAGCACGACGGCGTAATCCGCAGTGTCAGGGATCGCGCCGCCGGAAGTGATCGCCGCCAGGCGAGCGCCGCGACGGCCGCGCAGCCGCTTGTTAACGGCGTCGTGATGTAGATATGTCGAACGCCGGCCGCGCTTTGTTGAAAAGCCTTCCGCGAGCATGCGAACGATCGCGTCAAACTGTTCACGTTCGAGGTTTCGATACGGATAAGCACGCCGGACCATCGCGAACAGGTCGTCTTCGGTCCACTCTTCAGCGGCGACTGCCGCGACGATCTGCTGCGCGAGAATGTCGAGCGGGCGTTCCGGGATTTCGAGCCGGTCTAATTCGCCGCGCCGCACGGAATCGATGATCGCCGCAGTCTCGACCAATTCATCGCGCGACAACGGAAATATTCGACCTTTAGGAAAACCTTCGACGGTGTGGTTGGAACGGCCGACACGCTGGAGGAAACTCGCAATCGAACGCGTCGAGCCGAGCTGGCAAACCAGATTTACGTCGCCGATGTCGATGCCGAGTTCGAGAGACGCTGTGGCAACGAGGGCGCTGAGCTCACCGGCTTTGAGCCGTTGTTCGGCGGACAGGCGCTGCTCGCGGGCCAAACTGCCGTGATGCGCGGCGATGTTCTCGTCGCCGAGTCGTTCGCCGAGATGTCGTGAGACGCGCTCAGCGAGACGACGAGTGTTCACGAAGACGAGCGTCGTGTGATGCTGGCGAATGAGTTGCGCGAGTCGATCGTAGACTTCTTCCCAAACCTCGCCCGACATCACCGCTTGCATTGGCGAGTCCGTCAGTTCGATCGCAATGTCGAGTTTGCGTGCGTGACCGCTGTCGACGATCGTGCATTGTGGCGCGTTTTCGGCGTTGATGTTCGCTGTTCCGACTAGAAACCGGGCTACCTCTTCAATTGGACGTTGAGTTGCGGAGAGGCCAATTCGAACTAATTTGTTTGCCGTGAGTTGTTCGAGACGTTCGATCGAGAGCGCGAGATGCGAGCCCCGCTTGTCGCTCACGACGGCGTGAATCTCGTCGACGATCAGCGTACGCGCTGTTTCCAGCATTCGTCGACCGCCTTCACTCGTCAGCAAAATGTAAAGCGACTCAGGCGTGGTGACGACGATGTGCGGCGGACGCTTCGTCATGGCCGTCCGCTCCGAGGCCGGTGTGTCGCCGGTCCGCACGAGCGTGCGGATGTTCACTTCAGGCAGCCCAAGTGCCTGGAGCTCTTTTTGAATTCCTTCCAGTGGCGTTTGCAGGTTGCGCTGGACGTCGTTGCTGAGTGCTTTCAGTGGCGAGACGTAAATGACGTGCGTCGAGTCGTCGAGTTTTCCTTCGATTCCGAGACGAACGAGATCATCGATCGCCGACATAAACGCCGCGAGCGTCTTACCGGAACCCGTGGGCGCGGCGATCAGCGTGTGCCGGTGTTTCTTGATCTCCGGCCACGCTTGCAATTGCGGCTCTGTGGGCGCCGGGAAAGTTCGCGCGAACCATCGTGCGACGGCAGGATGAAAGAGAGCTAAATTCTTGGAATCCGTGTTACTCAAACTGCTTTTTAAATTGCTCAAACTGACGGCGCAAATCTTCAATCTCCGTCGCCAGCCGCTCGACCTTCTGCCCCAGTGTCTCAACAGGTTGCGGCTGATCGGTCGATGTTACTGCTTCGATTTTCGGTTCGCCAGATAGTAGATGCGCGAACCGGACTTCTTTCTGCCCTGCCTGCCGCGGCAGGCGCACGACGAGCGGCTCATCCTCGCGCGAAATCAGCCGGTTAAGCGTCTGCTCGATCTCTTCCAGTCCGGCAAACTCGTACAGTCTCGCGCCATTCCCTCGTAACTCACCCGGCGTCTGCGGTCCACGCAACATCAGCACGCACATCAGCGCCACTTCAGCGTTGTTCAAATGCAGCACTTCCGGCATCACGTGTTTGAACTTCGGAACGCGGCTCGTACTCCCATAGAAAACATAAGCCAGGTTCTTCTCGCGCAGACTCTCCACTGCGGCAGACACCTGGCTCTCGGAATACGACGTTACCGGATAACGGTTGTTTTTCTGATTACAGGCAAGCGTGAGCGCGTTGAGCGTCAGCGGATAGTATTCAGGCGTCGTCACCTGCTTTTCCACCAACGCCCCCAAAACGCGCGTTTCGATGTCCGTCAAAACCTGGGCCACAGTTTACTGATCGTCGTCCTCTGCGCTTGATTGCTGCCCCTGAGGCCGCGGTTCCGCACGGCCGGCTCCCAGGTTGTCGTAGTTCAAAGCGGCATTGAACAACAGGAAAAACTCGCCCTGCGTCTGGTGCCGCCACATCGGATTCGTCGCAAACATCACGACGTGACCCTTGCCGACCGGAACGTCGACGATCGCCGGCCGGTTCGCGAGCTCGTTACCACCGGCAAGCATGCCGCTGATGAGAAGGTTCTTTTCATCAGACGCGAAGCGGAGTACGACTCGAGGACGCAACGCCGGCGGGACAAAGAACGGACTCTCGCGCTGATCGTTCTGCGCTTGCTCCGGATTTGGCGTTCCGGGACGCGGTTGCGGCATAGCCTGGATGATGTCCGGATCGCCGATGCCGCCGCGTCCTGAAGCACGCGACTGTCCACCCTGACCAGCCTGGCCGCCTCCACCACCGCCGCCGCCTCCGAAGCCGCCACCACCGCCGGCCGCGACCTGAAACAACGGCGCCTGGCTGAAGTAGATGGGCAATCCTGCGTCGTAGCCGTAAGCGATTGGGCTCTTACGATCGGAGAACGTCGCGTTGTAAATCGATCCGCGCGCCTGAAGTTTATCGGCCGCCTGAATCGACACGCCGCTCGTGATGCCGTAGTCGATCGGAATCGACGAAACACTGCTGCCGATCGTGATGAACAGTCCGCCTTCCTGGATGAACTTCTGCAGGTTGGCGACACCGGCGACAGTCATACCGCCGCGCATGTCGTCGGTCGTATCGGGCGAGTTGCCCATGTTTGGCGTTATCGCCGATGCCTTCCACGGGATTGGCTCACCACGTTGCGGCATGCCGTTCACGATCGTCTGCGCGCTGCCACCGACGGGCGGGAAGATCAGCACGTCAAACTTCTGACGCAGATTCGGCGTGTTGCGAATCACGTGGTCCGAAATATACGTGTACGGAATCTGGAGACGATCAAACTCGATGCGGAACCAGCCTTCGTTCTGCGTGTTGGTCCACGTGTGAACGATCGCGATGCGCGGCACGGCGAGATCGTGCGTCTTGACCGTGGGAAGTTTGTCGACACCAATCGCTTTCAAGCCGAGATCGGTTGCTGCCGCTTCGAGCTTTTGCCGCAGATCGGACGGATTCCCGTCCTGCTTGATGATGAACGAGCCCGTGTTGAACTGCTGCTCGCCGATTTTGAAACTGTCTTCGGCGGCGCTCATCTTCACGTCTTTCAAACGGAAACGGAACGTCGCCAACGTGTTGTCGGTGTTGTGATTAATGACGTAGCCAACGGCATTGGACGGCCCGCTGAGCGCGCCCTTAACTTTTACATCAGCCGTTATCAACGTCGCGGCGACGTCGAGCACGGCCTTGTCGACGATCCGCACGGTTTTGACGTTGCGCATCGGCCCCATCGTCCAGCCCGTGTCGTCGTACGGCGACGGATCGTTGACGTTGTAGTACTGCGTATCGAGCAGCATGTCGGCCATACGCGAATACGGTTGGTCCATGCGGACGATGTAGGAACCCGCCGCATATTTCTGGTCCTTGACTGTGAACTCCTTGTCGGCGCGGTGCACTTCAATTCCCTGCAACCGCATCAGGTTCACCATGTCGGCCGCTTCGACCGGACGGGGCGTGTCGCCCGGAATGATGTACGCCGCGGGACCTTCGTTCGAAGCCTTGGCGATCGACCGTTTGCTCTTCAGATAGAAGTTATTGAGGAAGCGCTCGCGTTCCTTCGCGACAAAGTTCATCGCGAAGAGAATGCCCGACTGCTGCATATTGATGTTATTGCGCATCGACCAGTTGACGCGCGGGAACGGCGGATTCGGACGATACCAGACGCGTTGCGTTTGGTTCGCGCCGAGCGTACGTTCGCGCGTGTCGGCGCCGCCGTTGCCGAACGTTTCGTAGAAACGTCCGATCGAATTGCGGCCGGTAGCGATGTAGAGCATGTAATTCGGCGCCCAGCCATCGTAGAAACCGTGCGTCCAAACTCCCGGGACACCGCGTTTCGTCAGTTCTTCGATCTCGTGATACGCAAGCACCTGAAACTCGTCGAGCGCCAGCGGATCGAGCCAGGCGTTGTA
>JAICGQ010000051.1 GCA_025923035.1 Pyrinomonadaceae bacterium
CTGCGGGCGCGGGAGTTGTTCATTCCGAGATGCCGAGCGCGGATTTTCTCCGTGACGGCGGACGCATGCATGCGTTTCAACTGTGGGTGAACCTGCCGAAAGTCGACAAGATGATGAAGCCGCGTTATCAGGAGATCCCGAGCGCACGGATTCCCAAAGTGATCTCCAGCGATGGACTCGTCGAGGTAACGGTGATCGCCGGAGAAGCGTTGGGCCAGAAAGCCGTGATCGAGACACGGACTCCGATTGTTTACCTTCATTATCGGATCAAGCCGGGCGGCTCGGTTTCGCAGTCAGTGCCGGGCGCGTACAACGCCTTCGCTTACGTGATCGACGGTGAAGGAGTGTTTGGCGACGATGATGAGCGCGGCACAGACGGGCAGATGATTCTATTCGCGCCCGACGGTGATGAAGTAAGGATCGAGAATTCTCCGGACGCGAAGGAAACGCTCGAAGTGTTGCTCATCGCCGGAGCGCCATTGAACGAACCAGTCGCGCGTTATGGTCCATTCGTGATGAACACGCGCGAGGAGATCTATCAGGCGATTGAGGATTATCGTCTGGGCCGGATGGGCGCAATTAGTTCTTGATCCCCCGGTACCGTTCGCTCGAGATACCACGATCGTGTTAGACGTGAGATCCACGATGCCGTGATGCGCCGGTTGACAGCGCGTGGCAGAATGACGGCGTATGGCTAAACCGGCATTGTTAACCGTGGACGACGACCGCGAGGTGTTGCGCGCGATCGAGCGCGATCTGCGACGGAAGTATGCAGCCGATTATCGCGTGCTGCGCGCCGGATCAGGTCATGAGGCGATGGAGATTGTTCGAGAGTTGAAGATCCGAAACAACTCCGTCGCGCTCTTCCTGATCGATCAACGCATGCCCGGCATGTCCGGCGTTGAATTTCTGGCGCAGGCGATCACGTTATTTCCGGATGCGAAACGCGTGTTGTTGACAGCTTACGCCGACACCGATGCGGCCATCGCCGCCATCAACGAAGCCGGCATCAATCATTACTTAATCAAACCCTGGGACCCACCTGAAGAAAATCTCTATCCCGTGCTGGACGAGCTGCTTGAAGATTGGGGAGCGGCTTTTCCTCCGCAGTTCGAAGGCATCCGCGTGTTAGGCAACCGGTGGTCGCCGGTGTCGCACAACATCAAGGATTTTCTGGCGCGCAATCACGTTCCTTATCAATGGCTCGATATCGAATCCGTTGCTTCAGACGCGGAAGTTCGCGCGCTGGTGGAGTTGTTGGACGAAGACGAGACGCGCAATTTGCCGATCGTGATTCTGCCGAACGGTGTTCGCTTGCGACAGCCGTCACTGGCGGAACTCGCCGAGCACATCGGCCTCAAGACTCGCGCGACTGAAGCGTTCTACGATCTCGCGATCGTAGGCGGTGGTCCAGCGGGTCTCGCCGCCGCGGTCTACGGCGCCAGCGAGGGCTTGCGAACGGTGATGATCGAACGCGAAGCACCCGGCGGCCAGGCGGGGATGTCGAGTCGCATCGAAAACTATCTTGGTTTTCCCAGCGGACTGACGGGCGCAGATCTTGCGCGACGCGCGGTGGTCCAGGCGAAACGATTTGGCGTGGAGATCATTTCCGCCGAGGCCACTGCGATCCGCATCGATGGACCATACCGCTTCCTGCAACTCGCAAATGGCGCCGAACTAAGTTGTCATGCGCTTCTGGTTGCGACCGGCGTGCAATGGCGCAAGCTCGACGCACCGGGAGTGGAACGTCTCACCGGCGCGGGTATTTATTACGGCGCAGCGATGACCGAGGCAATGTCGACGAAAGACGAGGACGTCTACGTCGTTGGCGGCGCGAACAGTGCCGGGCAGGCGGCGATGCACTTTTCACGGTACGCTCGACGAGTGGTAATGCTCGTACGCGGCTCGTCGCTCGGCTCTTCGATGTCGCAGTACCTGATCAATCAACTTCACGCGACGCCAAACATCCAGATCGAATACAACACCTCCGTCGTCGAGGCGCACGGTGAAGATCATCTCGAAGAGATTTCCATTCACTGCACGGTCACGAACGAAATAAACAGAGTACCGGCCAACTCGCTGTTCATCATGATTGGTGCTGCGCCAAACACAGATTGGCTGGCCAACATCGTCGAACGCGATGAACTCGGGTTTATCTATTCCGGCCCGCAACTCACACGCGAAGGCAAACGGCCGAACGGGTGGAAACTCGATCGTGAGCCGGGGCTGCTGGAAACAAACGTTCCGGGCATCTTTGTCGTGGGTGATGTGCGGCACGGCTCGGTCAAACGTGTGGCGTCGGGAGTGGGCGAGGGATCGGTCGCGATCTCTTTCGTGCATCAATACTTGAGCAAGGTCGTGTGACAGATGGAAGAAGGTAGACCAGACGGGCCGGACGGCGCGTTCGAGCGTGTGCCGGAAACAGTTTCGGGCACCATCGAAACGATGGAGCCCACCATGTCCTCACCGGCAGATAAAGTCGAAGCGCTAAGACACGTTCACGTGTTCGCCGATTTACCGGACGAGCAGTTGAGGTGGTTTGCCGACAATTCGGAAGACCTGCGATACCCTGCGGGCGACGTGATGTTTCGCAAAGGCGACAAGGCCGACACGATGGTGGTCTATCTCGAAGGCGAGATTCACGCTTACTGGGACGAGACGGATCACGACATCGTTTACATCGGACGCGCAGGCGATCCATCGACTGAAATCAGCGGGATGCTTCCGTTTTCGCGCATGACGGAGTTTCAGGTAACCGGATACGCGGTGACCGACGTGAGGCTGCTAAGGTTTCCCGTCACCCTGTTTCCCGAGTTGATGCAGCGCATTCCCGTGTTGGTCCAACGGCTGGTCGGCATCATGAGCGATCGCGTTCGTGAAGCGACGACTCTCGATCAGCAACAGGACAAGTTGATGGCCCTCGGCAAGCTGTCAGCCGGACTGGCCCACGAACTTAACAACCCCGCCGCGGGAGCCGTGCGCGCTGCGAACGATCTGATCGAAACACTGAAGCAACTGCGCGCGGCTGACATGAGACTCTGCGCTCATGATTTGACTGAGAAACAACAAGCGTCGATCGGCGCCTTCGAGAATAAAGCAATCGACCACACAGCGACGGCGGGCCACATGAACTCGCTCGATCAAAGTGATCGCGAGGATGAAGTCTCTGGTTGGCTCGAAACGCACGGCGTCTCGGACCCCTGGCAACTCTCCGCCAACCTCGTGGAGGCGGGGATCGACTCGGCGTCGCTCGATCAGCTTCTCGGAGAAGTGCCGTCGACGGCAATGATTGACGTGCTGTCACGCGTCAATTGCCAACTCGCGGCGGCGAAACTTGCCAGTGAGATCAAGACGGCCACGACCCGGATCTCCGAATTGGTGAGAGCGATTAAAGAATACAGCTACATGGACCAGGCGTCCGTGCAGGAGCTGGACATCCATAAGGGATTGGACAACACACTTCTGATTCTGAAGTACAAGTTGAGAAAGAAGGACATCGCGGTTACGCGCGACTACGCGGAATCCATGCCGTTAATCAAAGGCTACGGCAGTGAACTCAATCAGGTATGGACCAACCTGATCGTCAATGCTGTCGATGCGATGAGTTCGGGTGGAAAGCTGAAGGTCCGAACGAAGCGCGAGCCGACGGACATTATGGTGGAGATTCGTGACAACGGCGCGGGAATACCAGCGTCCGTGAGGTCGCGCATTTTCGAGCCGTTCTTTACGACGAAAGCAGTCGGCGAGGGAACGGGGCTCGGTTTGGACACCGTCGCGCGCATCGTGCGAAAGCACCGCGGGAACGTGCGTTTCGAATCAAAGCCCGGCGACACGTGTTTTCAGGTTCGATTGCCGATCGGGTGAGCGTCACTCAGCGACGCCTCGTCAGCAGAGCGATTACGGCTACGAACAACGCAGAGCCGATGATGGACCACACGATCGGAAAGTTGGTCGTGCCGATCCTGACTGCAAAAACCTCGGGCAGGCCCATCGATCTAGCGAGCCACATGCCCAGCACGGCGCCGACAAATCCGAGCGCGATCGACACCAGGCACCCACCGCGCGAGAAACCGGCAATCGCCTGTCCCAGTGCTCCGCAAATACCTGCGATCAACAACAAGATCAGAATGTCGATTAACGTCATGTCGGGTCACTCACTTTCAATGTGTTAGACATTTTATTTGCCCGTTCGTTGTTCCATGGCGGCGGGGTATCGCGCGCCTTCGATCGTGATCTTATCAGTCGCGTCGTTGATCTGACGCACATCGTCAGGCGTGAGCTCGACGTTGACTGCTCCAACGTTCTCTTCGAGCCGGTGGAGTTTTGTTGTTCCGGGAATCGGAACGATCCACGGTTTCTGAGCGAGTAGCCAGGCGAGCGCGATCTGCGCTGGTGTCGCGTTTTTCTTGTCGGCGATCGTGCGGAGCAGATCGACCAGCGCCTGGTTCGCTTTTCGTGCTTCGGGGGTGAAGCGAGGGACGATGTTCCGGAAGTCGGAACTGTCGAATGTCGTGTTCTCGTCGATCTTGCCGGTGAGAAAACCTCTGCCGAGTGGACTAAACGGCACAAACCCGATGCCGAGTTCTTCGCACACGGGCAACACGTCCGCTTCAGGTTTTCGCCACCACAGCGAGTATTCACTCTGCAGCGCGGTGACCGGCTGCACTGCGTGCGCGCGACGGATCGTTTCCACGCCTGCTTCAGACAAACCGAAGTGTTTCACCTTGCCGGCGTCGATCAACTCTTTCACTGCGCCCGCCACGTCTTCAATCGGAACTTCAGTGTCGACGCGATGTTGATAGAACAGATCGATGACGTCTGTCTGGAGTCGCGTGAGCGAAGCGTCGGCGACTTCTTTGATGTGTTCCGGCCGGCTGTCGAACGAGCTCCAACGCTGTTCGCCGGGCGACGAAGGTTTGAATCCGAATTTAGTAGCGACAACCACTTGCTCACGGAACGGAGCGAGCGCTTCGCCTACCAGCTCTTCATTCGCGAATGGACCATAGACTTCTGCGGTATCGAAGAAAGTGATACCGCGTTCGAACGCCGTCCGGATCACGGAAACAGCCTGCTGCTTATCAGTGGCTGGACCATAACCGAAGCTCAGTCCCATGCAGCCAAGCCCAAGCGCCGACACCTCCAGACCGCCATTACCCAGTCTACGTTTCTGCATTTCCACGTCCTCTCTTATGAAGCGATGCTGCAAGTCTACTCCGGCTGTCCCCCCTTGTCGCCCGTCGCTGTCACGGATCCGGACGACATCTGGTAAATTGGTGTTCATGAGAGTGTTTTGGCTGTTAACATTTATCGCCTTAGCTGCGTTTCCCAGTAATCTTTTCGCGCAAAAACCCAACATCGATCCTGCTGCATACCTGCCGGCGAGGCGACCGGGCCCGACCGTCGTCGTCTCGCTGGCAAATGTGTCTCTAACGGGCGCGTCGAAGCCGGACGTCGTGCAGCGATTGCGCGCCGTTCGCCAGACTGCGGCTGAAGCAAGCGATCTTGGTCTACTAATTAACGCTGCAAGCAAAGAACTGACGATTCTTGGCGGGGGCACCATTTCGATCGAAGGCGGTGGCTCGATCAAGACGCAGGTCCAGTTGGATCACCATACGAAGTTCGACAGCTCCACCTATTCGTGTGACGTTGTCGGGATCACAGACTTCGGCTGTTTCCTTATCGGCGACAACGTGCTGGTTGAAGGAACGTATCGCCCGCCTCAGGCGCTGCTCGATTACTTTCGCAAAGGCAAGGGAAGCAACAGCCGCGATCCCTTCCTGCTGGCCGTACAGTCTTTGACGAAGCAACAGTTGGCGGGAACGGCAACCACGATCCTCGAACCTACATTCGCCGCTGGACCAACGCCCGCGGTGGCTGTGTTCCAGGCGAAAGGCGACGCTTGCTGCTCGCACACAGAGCGATCGAAGAACATCGGCGTCGTTGGTTTTCACATTCGTGGCCGTCAGCAGGTTTACGACGGAGGTGTCAGATCGACGATTCAACTCGGCAACTGTGAACGCTGTACGGCCCAGAACAACTATCTCGAAGACACAGCGTCGATCGGTATCAGTTTTGGCGGCTCAGCATTGCAGAAGAATTACTTCGCCAACGACGGTCTCGCATATCACAACATCACCAGCGGAGTTGCTGCCGCCAACATTGCCGCGGTCAATTCCGAGAACATTTATGTAATAGAGAACTACGCGTTTCGCCTCGGACATCATGAGCCGGTGTTTGGTGGCGGCGTTTGCGGGTTCGATCTGGAGACAAACTCTGAGGCCGATCATTCGAAGAATATCTTTGTCTTCAATAATCTTTACGACTACGAAGGCTCGATTCCGAGTGCCGGGTCAGGGATCTGTTTGCAGGATCCGTACAAAGGCGTCAACCACGGACTCGTCGTGGCGGAGAACAATATCATCATCGGCGGCAGGGAAGATCGTGTCTATCGTTTCATGAGCAATGGTTTGTTCCTGGTCGGTCTCAAGGGCTGTCAGATTCGCAAGAACTACGTTTTTCGCACCGGACAAAACGCGATTCAGGCTTACGGAATCGAAAGTTGCATCATTGAAGATAACGACTTTGAGTCGACCGGCGGTGGCGGCAATCCGACCGTCTGGACGCAGGGCGCAGTGAACAATGTCTTTCGTCGCAATAACTACCGGGACCGACCGGGGCTGACGATAAACACGCAGCCCGGGTTCGTCGAGGTTTGCGGGAAGGGCAACGTGTACGAAAAGAACCTCACTCACGGCCAGGACATACCCGGCGCCACGAAGCAGCCCTGTAGCGCGAAATAAATATTCCGTGTAATTTCTTACACCAGCAGAGTCATTCCGAAGGGGTTTCCCATGAGCCGCAACAGAGTCATTATCACCCTCCTAAGCCTTTCGTTGATCGTTACGACCACAATTGCCCAGGATCCCAGACCGGCCAGTGACGACGTCATTCGAATTACGACAGAACTGGTACAGACCGGCGTCGTCGTGGTGGACAAGCAAGGCAAGTTTGTCGATGGACTAAAGCCTGAAGAGTTCGTCCTCAAGGTTGACGGCAAGCAGGTTACGCCGGCGTTTTTCGAACGCGTCGTTGCCGGAACTGTGCGGGAAGAGAAGCTGGAAGGATCGATCGCGAAAGGCGTGACGGCGCTGCCGCCAACCGGCGTGACTTACAAAGGTCGCAATATCGTCTTCTTCATCGATGATCTGCACCTGAGTGCGATGAGTGTTCAGCGGACGCGAAACGCGATTCTGGAGTTTGTCGAGAACGACATGTCCCTCGAAGATCAGGTCGCGATCGCGACGCCCAGCGGTCAGATCGGTTTCCTGCAAAGGTTCTCGGATCTTAAGCCGGTGGTACGCGCTGCAGTGGGTCGTTTGAATCACAGACCCTACACCGTTCGTGACGTCGAACAGGTTCCGATGACTGAATACCAGGCGTTGCGGATCGAGCAGGGCGATCAGTCAGCCACCGATTACTTCGCGATGGAGCTGATCAAGGCGAACAACGTGAGGGTCGTCGGTGGTATTGGACCACCGAATGGTGGTCCCGCTGCGACGACAAGGGATACCAGCAACCGGCGGACGACGGGCATGACTGCCGAAACGGCGTCGCGCGTAGTTAAAGACCGCGCCAACATGCTCATGCGGCAAAGCGAGTCAGTAACGTCGGCAACTCTGAGCGCGCTTGAAAGCGTCATGCGTTCATTGAGCCAGATGTCCGGTCGCAAGCTGGTCTTTCTGATTTCTGACGGGTTCTTCCTGAACGACAAGAACACGGGATTCAGCAACAAGATAAATCGCATCACCGACGCCGCCGTGCGCGGCAACCTGGTGATTTACTCGGTGGATGCGCGCGGTCTGGTAGGCAGTACCGACGCGAGCAGTAATCGCCACGATGCGATGGGCCAACTCTCGCGCGCGAACGTCGGTGAGTTGCAGGCTTCGCAGGACGGCCTGAATGCGCTGGCAGTCGATACCGGCGGCAAAGCGTTCTTCAACATGGGCGCGCTGACTCCGGCGATCAAAGACGCGCTGCGCGAAACTGCCAACTATTACCTGCTGGCATGGCGGCCGAGTAGCGAGGATCAAAAGACACCGAACTTCAAACGTGTTGAGATCACGATTCCGGGACGACCTGAGTTGTCGGTCCGGATGCCGCGTGGGTTCTTCTCGAGTGAGCCAAAACCGGAAGACAAACCGGCCGAAACGAAGACAGAAACAACCGAAACTGCTGAAACCGCAAACGCGTCGAAGAATGTCGGTAACGCACTGATGTCGGCACTCGCTGCCGGGTCGGCGCGTACTGGTCTGCCGACTAAGTTGTTCGTCAGTTTTGTCGACGTGCCGGGATCTGGTCCGGTGTTGACCGCCGCGACGCAGATGGCGACTGACGGGCTTGGTTACGGCGCCGACGGCAAACAAACTGCGGCGATCGATCTCGCGGGAGTGGTGCTCAACGATCAGGGCAAGCCGGCGGGCAGCTTCAAAACGCGGCTTAATGTGAGTCCGTTATCGGCGGCAGCAACGAAAGATCCGTCAGTTGTGTACAGTCACAAGATTCCGTTGAAGCCCGGGATCTATCAGATCCGTGTTGCTGCACGCGATGAAAAGAGTGGCAACGTCGGAAGCGCTGCACAGTGGATCGAAATTCCCGATCTCGGTTCGAAGAAAATGACGCTTAGCACACTGTTGTTAGGCGGGCATATTTCCAACACCGTGCAGGACCAGAAAGCTGGTGGCGATCAGGTGCTGTTCAGTGTCGACCGGCGGTTTGCGCGCGAGTCGCAACTGACTTTCTTCACGATCATTTACAACGCGGCGACGTCGGCTGCGCCGAAACTCGAGTCGCAGATCGAAATACTTCGCGGCGGACAGCGCGTCGTCGCGAGTCCGATGATGCCGGTGGTCATGGAACCGAATACGGATCCGGCGCGAATTCCTTACGGCGCGAACGTCGGACTGAAGACGCTTGCACCCGGTCGATATGTTCTGAAAGTCACCGTCACGGATCGCAACGCGAACGCCAGCGCGGCGAATCAGATCACGTTTGACGTTGTCGAGTGAGAGTTAATGAACGATCCACCAACTGACGTTGGTGGGATTCATACCTTTTTGCGTACGTGAGGGGGTAGGTTGAAAAGAATAATCCACTCACTCACGTGAGTGGTTTTGTGCAAAGCACCTACGTTGATCTCGATGATCTGTTCCAACCCGCGTGCGCCAAGTGAGTGGCTGTGCAAAGTCGTCCGGGTGCTTAGGTGTGAGCGACAGAGGTCGCCTTCGCGGCGGCGGAGGTCGAGTTCGCAGAGGCATCGGGGCGGTTTGCTTTAATTAAGAAACTGGTGCAGAGGTCGTAGAACTCCGGTAGCTCTTTCCTCACTCTGTTTTCCAAATGACGAGACACTCTCGCGTTTCGCTTTGTGTCTCCGGCGAGATGAGTGAATCCAGCTTGTCTCGGTCCATACGGGCTTATCGCCTCTTCAAATGTCGAGAACACGTGACGCATCTGGATTCCGCCGAAACGCGATCGTTTCTGAGTGCGGTGGTACTCGACGAGAGCCGTCAGTACAAACTGTTCGACCAGCAGCATGTGACGTCCCTTATCGCGCATGATTTTGATCGCGGATCGGTTCCTCGGATCGCGAACGATGCGCAGGGCGGTGCTGGCGTAGTGCTTGATGAAGTCGATTCGATTGCCGCCCAGCACTCCGCAACACTGACCCTCCCATTTGGGCGTTCCGAGATACCAGAACCATTCTTTTGGCAGCCAACCGTCTCCGATCGCGGTCTCGAACTCTACCGGAGTGTAAGGCGTCGCTCCGGGAGTGATCGGTTCCGGATTTTGTGCGAAAACGTCGGCGCGCTCGATCTCACGCGCTAGTCGCCGCCAGAGGAAGACGTCGGCGTCGATATGTACGAACGGTTCGTCCTGAAGTCGGTAAGCCTCGATCTTGCCTAACGACCACCAGTCGGCATGCTCGTTACGAAGCTTGTTGAGAGCAGTCGAGACATGAACAAACGGTAACTGTAACCGGTCGATCAGGATTCGAGCGCCCGCATCGTCAGTGACGAGATGCGTGTCCGGATAGAACTTGCTCGCGGTGTGGAGCGACAAGCCCCAGCTAAGCCAGTGATGCCAGTCCGTGTACCAGCGCAGACAGCCGGAAAAATAAGGCTTCGACCAAAATGACCAGACTGCTCTCATCGGTTTTTTTGAAACTGCTACTCCCCGCCACCGCTTTTCTTAGTGGCACGGCGCACCGCTGTTCTGGTGGTCGTGCGTGTTCGTGCCGCACGCCGAACCGGCGCACGATCGGCCTCGTCAACGAACAAAGGTTTTGGACTGCGTAAGAGACTCGCTCCGACAGCGACGCTGCCTGCCGACGCAAAGCAACTGCTCAACGGCTCAAACTCGCAATTGCAACTCTCGACTTCGAGTTTCTGGCTGGGCCAGTTAACAAAACCAAGCGGCGCATAGTGATGAACAACGCCGTGAGGTGCGACTTGCGTAGTGATAGTGCCAAATGAATCCGATTGTGACGCGGGCCACTCGATGTTCCCCGTAGCCACGCGCGCCGGAATCAACCAGTAGTCGCCGGTGCGATACCGTCCGCCTTCTCCAAACCGTACCTGGACACCGTGCTCCAGGATCATCCAGGCTGCGTCATCGTCGGGCGTTCCGATCGGCGTCTCCTGAATCAGGATCGAGCCATCGTCTTCAAGCTCCGTGTCTTCGGTCTCAAAATGGTCCCAGCGGCGCACCTTCGCATTCACCAGGTCTTCGCTCCAGTGGAGCCCACTGGAACCTTGCACGGAATCCGGATCCACCGACAGTGTCCCTCCCTCGACTTTCGTGAGACGCGCGAGTGCACCGGGAAGGCCTCGCAACTCCGCGACGTCGTCGATCAGTTCGATCCAATTCCCGCTGGCAAAACCGCGTGCGTCAGCGACTTCGACATCAAAACCCGACGTACCGAGCCACGCTGTTGCTACGCTGCCATTGTCGCGCGACCACTTGATCGTCGCTTCACCTGCTACCCCACCGCGATGAATCTCCACGCGATAGAGTTGATTTTCACCGTTGCTGTATTTCGACTCCGGCGAGATCACACATGCGTTCACGATTTGAGCCCCCGGATCTATTCGCGCACCCATCGAGGCGTCGCTTACAGGAAGGAGCTCGGGAAGAGGAAACGGACAGGCAGCAGCCAGATCGTCCGGCTCCGGTCGATTCAACAACTCGAGTTGAGCATTCACCTTGTCGAGCTCTGCCTGAATCTTTTCCCTCGCGAGCAGTGAGTCAGTGGCTAATTGGGTCTCGAGGGTCGACTTCTTATTTGTCAGCCATTGCTCTCGTTCATTGCGCCTCGTCGCACGCGCATTGTCGCTCACGTCCAATGCGTTGACCTGCCAGGTGACCTGCGCGCGAGTGCACGTATCCGGACCACCAAGCGCCTTCTCTCGAATACTATCGTCTTCGATGGAAGTGACGTGTCTCTCCCACACATCCAGGTAAAGCCAGTAGCGAGCCGTCGCCAGCTTGTCGATCAGCGCCTTCTTCAGCGGATCATTCTCGACCAGCGGATGCGACGGCTGGTCCGTATACAGACGAGGGGTCTCATTCTCGACGAGTATGCCGTCTACGTAGTAACGGCCTGCGCCTATCAAGAGACTGTCGTTGTCTGCCGTAAGTCTGAATCCTGCCCCCAACGCCGGCGCTGCATATGGTCCAATCAGATCGACTGCCAGGGTCCGCAGGTAGTGAAGCAGAATTGCGGTTTGCTCGTTGCTGTCAGCATCGACGTCAACTCGGCCCTGCTGGCGGATTACGCGGCTGAAGTGCTTTTCGGCGAAAAATGTATCTCGCGTGATATCAGATTTCATGGCTATCTTCCTTCGCTACAAGTCGTCCGGCATCGCACCGGATAGATGAGAATCAACTGACAGAAATAAGGCCGACGTCCATACCGGCCGGCGTGAATTCCTCGAGTCGTTGGCGCAAATTTGCTTCGCGCTGCGGCCGGTACAAATCGTGAAATACACCCATTTCCGATTCATCGTCAGCGCCTTGCTTGATTTCGTCCGCGCAAGTGACGGCGAGTTGTGCATAACCCGGGTTGCCGTATCGAATGCTGGTGAACTGAGGTCGCACTCGCAACTCTTCCGAGGCAATCAGCGTCGCGCGTTTGTTCAAATCAACAACCTTCTCCGTCACTGCCTGAATTACCAGATCCGGTTGGCACCGGTAACGCCGCGGCGTGCGGCAATGCGGTTGCACGTAACAAAACCTCACGCAACCCAACTGCCGGCGGGCGACGTTGATGCAGTCCTGCAGGATGCAGTTCTCCGCGAGCTCGACGGCATGCACATCCACAATGCCGAAAACGGTGCAGCGCAAAATCGTCAGGACCGCATGGGCCACTGCAAATCCCGGCGACCCGATCGCTTCTTTCTGCGGGTTTGTCGCGTCGACGATGCTGTCCGCGACCACGATCGGAATGGGATCGGTATTGACTTCATTCTCGTGAACTTGAATCGATCCGAGAATGCTGTGTTCAATGCGCACCTGCGCGCGAATGTTGTAGAGCTCCAGACTCGGTTCCGCAGGCCGGTATGGTTCGCAATTACTGTCGATACTCCAACCGGGAACCAAAGTGCAGTGACGAATCACGACACTCGATCCACACACCGGTGGACAACCGTCTTCGCGTCCCGGACCCGTGATCCGCAGTGGACGTCCCGCCACCAGTAGTCCATCGAGCGTGAAGCGACTGGCTTGTTCCATCGTGACCGAAAGGGAATCAGGAGAATCGGTTTGCCAATCGAGTAGCCGGAGCACGGGACGTTTTCGGTTAGCCGCGCGTATTTGCAGTGTGCGGTCCATTTTTAAGGTGATGGAGATCGGCTCGACCAGGACCGCGCTGTCCATTAGTTCAATCACCGCGTCGAACGGATCGTCTTTCTCCCACTGGGCCAGCGCCGCACCCAGCGTTTGAAATTGGCCCGTCGCGCGTCCCACACGATAGAAGACGGGAACAACCAACTTCCGCACCTTCTTCGACTTATCTTTCGGATCGGTAACCTTTATCTCTTCCGGTGACGGGTCGAAGATCGGGCGGGAATACTCGCCGCCTCCGATGTCTGCGCTGAACCCGTAACGGTAAGTCACAGTCGCGCCTTTCTTCGGCAATTGACTCGGCGGAAACGCAAAACGCCCGAGAACCGGATCGACGGCGATGTGCTTCAGCTTCGGCACGTACTGCCAACCCGACAAGTCAGCAGGAACGATTGCTTCGACGGGAATCGGTTTGTTCGGATCGTATCCACCCCAACCGGGCGCCCAGATCGCGAGGCTGCGATCGACTCCATAAAACTGTTCCGGCCGGGCGGCGAAAGCCTGTCTGCGAATCGGTGCAGGCACGTTCATCTCTTCGGCGATCTGCGCGGGATCGAGTTCGGGCTCCGTCTTGCAGAACAGCGGCGCGTTCTGGCCCAGCACGCTGAACGTGAAGCAATGCGGACCGGCATTCTCGGCGCAATAAGCGCGAGTCCAGGTAACCGGATAAGCCTTGAGCCACCACACAAACACTGCGACCGACGGAATGTTGAAACGACCAACTGTCAGACGCGAGTTGATTCGCCGTACGTCGACCGTGTGGGCCACCCGTTCGAATGGACCACCAATCAGATCCAGATCCGGCATGCGGCGCACGTCGACGGTGCGCGCTCGGTCTAAATGGGGATGGTTGATGTTCTGGTTCCAGGCAAGCAGTTTGAAGAACTCAACAGCACGCGCCGGCAAGCCGGCGACGTCCTGCGCCAGCAGTTCGAGTAAGGCCAGTGTACCTTTGGATCGCCGGTAACGAATGGTGTTCGAAACTTCGCGACGCGGAATGACGAACCGGTTCAGTGCGGCGGCGGCAGCGTTGTTCGCGTCAGCTACCTTGACGACCGGACGATAGCCGATCAGATCGGCAAGGTACGGAACGGCCCAATCTTCCGCGGTCTCGATGAACCAATTCTCGTAGAGCTGATTGATGTCGTCGTCGATGAGGTTGACTTGTTCAGCTATGACTCGCAGCAGTGCCTGAAGCGGATAACGTTGATCCGCGTCCCGCATTTTGTAAATGTCAGGCACCAGCTCGTAGAGCCGATCGATTCGAGAATCTGTTGTCTCTGCGCTCATAATGCTTCGGCTTTCATTTGATTTGGTTCAGAACTACGGTGTCCGGAACGCTGGGTATGAAGATCGCCAACTGGGCCGGACTCAAAGCTCCGCCTTCGAAACCTGCGAGACCCGCCATCACTGCCTGCCCTGGAGCAGATGAGCCAACAGGTGCGTTTACGATCTCCTGCACAGCATCTGCCAACTCCTCCGGCAACTGCAGGCGGCGCGTTCCATTCGTGTCAGTGACCTTTTCAGGAACACCGCCAAACGCATCGACGTCGACGTAAGCGACTCCCTCGATCGCCTGAATGCAGGCGATGATCTCGCAAAGCAAAGCCGGTTGGCCCAACGCGCGTTTGCGGAAGCCAAACTTGTCGAACACCGCGTTGCGCACCTCGAGGGCGACGGGATCCCAGAGATAGTCAGGTTGCAGACGTATCTTCGCGCTCAGGACCAGGATGATCAGCTCGCGCGATTCAATCTGGATACCGACACTCAGATCACCGAGATTGCGTAACGCTGCGAGGAGGTTGCGTTGAAGGTCGGAGACGGGATCGATCGGTATGTCGTCGACGCCGGCGATCGTCAAATGAATGAACTGGCGGCGACGATCGCTCAACTCTCGCGCGCTTGCTTTCGCGATGCCGGCGAAAGTGCGGGTGAAGTCGGCGTAGTCCTGCAGCGAGACGAGCCGGTCCAACGCCATCACTGCGAGCGGGGCGTTTTCGCGCGCGGTATCACGGTCTTCCTTGTCGGCTCCGCCCGACGCCCTCAGCGGATTGATGACGCTCTTCACACCGAGGGGCTTTGTTTGCAGCAGGCTAATCTGGTCTGCCTTGACGTTTCCGGGTTTGCCGATGCCTCGGCGATACGTGGAATTCACATTCAGCACGCCGGTCGGAAGACGCGCGCCTTCAGTGCCGTTGCCGAATGTGACCGTGACGTTGTCGGCGTCGTCAGTCTTCGTTACAAAGTTTCGGTCCTTTGGACCCAAACCCGCGAGCGTGTCCGTTTCGTGCCACTCAACGTTGTTCACAAAGACCTGCAAAGAGCTTTCGACGCCCGCTGCTGTCGGAGCAGAAACGAAATTGAGTGGTGGTTGTTTCAGGACAAAGCTCTGGAGCGCCTGGCTTCCGTCTCCACTTCCGAGCGGTTCGTTTGTCGTTTCGCCGTGCGTGGCTTTGACGACGTTTCCGTAGATCTTCAGCGTGTCGCGCTGGTACGAGTAGGCAGTTGGCGTCGCAAACAACAATGCCGTGTGGATCTTGTCGCCCGGAAGAGTTGGCTCGATCTGCCGCAGGCCGGACACCATCATGAGTTCGCGGCCTTCAACGCCGCTGACGTTCTCGATGTCGGCACGTTTACCGGACAGGATGATCCAGCGTCCGGAAGTGTAGCCGTCGTAAAGCCCGTCAAGGACAACGCCGTCGCTCATGTTTTGCGCCGTCACCTGGACGGGATCGGTCAATGGTGCTTCAAGCAGAGTAAGTTGTTCACTCTGAGCAAAAACGAGTGTCTTGCGTAGCGTTATTGAAATGTTGATCTCCTGAGACGGGGTCTGATTGGGGGAATCAACTGTCCACCAGTCCTGCGCCAATCTGAGCTTGGTCGTCTTGCCGTTCAGCCCGTAAGCGCTTCGTTGGATCGTTTGCGCTTCCGTGACCTTGAAGACCGTGCGATCGGTAGGAAATCCGACACCCGGTTGTTGGACCACGACGTAGCTCGAGGGCAGGATTTCTTCATGCGCCTGGTCCAGGAACAAGACGTTGTTCTCTTCGTCCCCTGACATGGGCCAGGGAATCCACTGGCTGGGCGGTCTGATTTGGCCCCGCACGTGCGTGTCCGGCTCAGTATCATCATCCGTCGTAAAGTACGTGGGCTGATCGGGTACGGTCGCGCCAAACAACGACGTTTGCAATCGCATCACGTACAGGGCCTGCAAAGGCGGCTGGTTGGCATTGAGCTTGGCGTTGGCCCACGCGTCATAAAAGTTTTCTTTCAGTTCGGGCACGAAGTTCACCAGTAACTGAGTTGATGCATCGGAGCCGCGTTGAAACGTCGTCTGCAAGCTGCGAGGGAGTTGCAGGCTGCTGGCCGCTTGCGGGATGCGAGGCTTCAACAACGCCGGAATGAACTGCCCCGGGCTCGTGGCCGTACCGGGAGGCTGACCATTCAATGTCGCGAGCGCCGTCTCGATGCCGGTTTCAAACTCATCCAGCGCCGACTCGAGTTCCGGCGGAAACGAGCTACTCGTCGTTCCTTCAGAAAGGAAACCGCCGATCCAGGCGGACGGCGGAGGAGCAACACCGAGCCGGACCAGCGTCAACAACTCCCTGCGACTGTCCAAAACAGATGTCGTGACGTTGTTCGGTGGGAGTGCTTCGAGCGTCGCTATCAACTTCATCAGCACGGGAACAGTGACTGCAAGCTGCGGCGTCAGAGGTTGCAGCTTGATCTCCGTGCGGTCCTGTTCAAACTGTGTGGCAATACTCGCCACGTTGCGCATAACGGCTGGTTCGCCGGTCGGATCGAAAACGAGTAGTAACACGTCGCCGGTTTTCAGGTTGGTGTTGATACCGGCGACGTAAATGCGTTCGACGAAGAGAGCCTGGTCCAGCGTAATCGCCTGAGGTTGCTGCAGGCGCACTTGCAGGTTGTTCCATTCGCGACGAGCGAGCAGCGGTTCGCTGGTTTCAAAAGACTGCGCGAGTTCGCCTGGATTAGGAATACTCTGCGAGCGGGCCCCGGTCGGAATTTCAACCGGCTCAGCCTGGGTGTCGTCCAGTGTGTAAGCAAGAAAAACCGATGACGCAACGCCAGGTCGAAGTTTGTAGCCGACCAACTTAGCCAACTCGAGAATCGAGCGGCGCTCAGTGGCCGTTCGCAGATAGCCTTCGTTGGCAATACGTTCCTGGTAAAACGTCAACACGTCTGCCACGGTGGCCCAACCGTCGAGCAAAGCAATCGCCGGATCGGAAGTTTGGCGCGTCGTCAGATATTTCAGCGGGAAAAAGGTTTCTGGCGTTTGTCCGTCGGGACCCGGCGCTTCCACCACCATAGTTCCGAGACGCGCCTTCATCGTCTCGAAAAAAGCACCATGCGTTCCGATGCGATACGACAACTCGTCCAGGCCAGGTCGGTTAGCCGTCGAGACGGGAGTTACTTTTCGAGTGCCTTCACAGCAACCACAACTTGGACTGTTACAGCCGCACTTTTTCGCCGTCATCTTATCTACCTCCACTCACGTGGATTTCGAGTCTGCCGCGCTCCGGAAAGTTCGGATCGTTGTCGAGCTGAGCGATCTCCGATATGCGTAACGGCAGGATGCCGTTGTCGATTTCCTGATTCGGCGACGAAAACAGTCGTTGAAACTTCTTCACTCGCACACACTCAACTCCGCCCACAGCCTGCGCGGTAGCGATGATCTTGCTCAGGTGAATGCCTTCGCCGAAGGTCAGGTTGTCAGGATGGAAGAAGCCTCGTTTACCGCCCGGCAGCACGCGGTTGCTGAAGACCTCGAGCAGCGCCGCTTTTACATGGCCCGCCTGGTAATGCGGCAGGGCGCAAACCTCGAGCGCCAACAGCACCGGCACGTACTCAGCGCGTTCGAGATGCAGGTCATGGCCCATGCGACGGTGAGGCTCCAGGTACGTCTCGATCTCCTTGAGCAACTCTTCGCTCGCCGTTTCGCTGCCTAAAGGATCGACGGCGACGTCTGCTTCGTACCAACTGCCGGTCCACACCAGCACTCCGGACGCACGTTGCAGCTTCGGGTTGCGCGCGGCAAGCTCCTGGTAATCGCCGGCGATCACTGCGCGTTTCAGTTGCTTGCGAAATGCATACGGCGCAAACAACCTGGCCTCAGCGATCGGCTCCGAGTCGGCGCCGCCTTGCGCCGCAAGCGGGTTGTGTACTTTGGTCACGCCGCCGCTGAGACTGGTCTTTCTTAAAACGAGACGAGTGATGGCTTCGGCTCCGACATTACCAGCCGTTCCATTTCCCACCCGGTAACTAGCACGAAACGTCATGCCTGCCGGAGGTTGGAAACCGAGATCGCCTTTGCCGAAACGGATGTGGGCCTTACCGAAATTATCGATCTCGACAACGAAGTGTTTGTCGTCTGGTCCACTCCCGATCAAATCGAAACGATTCTGCCAATCGTGAGCCGGCTCAGAAGTGACCGC
>JAICGQ010000052.1 GCA_025923035.1 Pyrinomonadaceae bacterium
TCAAACTGAAAATCACGAAACAGCGCCAGCGCCTCGGTGCCACTCGCGGCAATACGCACGTCGCAATCTTCGCCTTCAAGCATCTCCTGCAGCAGATCGCGAACGAAGTCTTCGTCGTCGACAACGAGCACGCGCGGCTGCGCGCTTTCATCGGTGAGCGACAACTCGTTCATTACCGCAGGAGCAGGCTCCGGATTTGCGAGTTCCACCTGAACGCCGCCTTCAACGATCGTCGCGATCGGAAGCGTGATGCGAAACTCCGTTCCGCTTCCATACTGTGAATCGACTTCGATGTTGCCGCCGTGACGGCGGATAATGCCGAAGCTCACCGCCAGTCCGAGGCCAAGTCCCGCTTTGCCTTTCGTCGTAAAGAACGGATCGAAAATGCGTGATCGCACTTCGGGATACATGCCGACGCCCGTGTCGATGACCTTGACCACAACCGACTGGTCCACCGTGGAAGTCGACAACCTGAGCGTGCCGCCTTCAGGCATTGCATCGATCGCGTTGAAGACCATGTTCACGAGCACTTCACGCAACTCGGAATCGTCGCCCATGACCATCGCGTTCGAACCAATCTGCAGGTCGACGGTGATGTGAATGTTTGACGCTTCGGCGCAGTTTTTCCAACGCGGACGAGTGATCTCGCTGGCGTCCAACAGGATCTGATCGACTGAAACAAGTTCGAAATCGTGATCGCGACGCTGCCGCGCGAAGTCCTGAATGCGCTTGACCGTTTTCGCTCCGTCTTCCGCCGTCTTGATGATGATGTCGAGTCCGCGTTTGATCTTTTCCGGATCGTCTGTTCGTTGCAGGAGCTGGGCGCGGCCGAGAATTCCCGCGAGCGTGTTGTTGAAGTCGTGGGCGACTCCGGAGGCGAGTTCGCCGAGCGCTGACAGTTTCTCCATCTGCGAGAACTGTTCGCGGATGCGTTCCTGCTCGGCGATGTAATGCGAGAGTTCCGTAACGTGTTTCTCCGCCTGGGCCGCCTGCGCCGCTGACGTCTCGACGTTCTTGAGATAAGTACGATAAGTAAGAAAAAGGAAAGCGATAATCGGTAGCGTGATTACAAACGCGTAGGCGCCGATGAGATAGACCAGCCCCGCAATCACGCCCGCCGCGATCGCGCCGGCGAAGTAAGTGATCGAACTCCAGAGGTAATGCTTGTACCACGTTTGCCAGATTGGCTGGTCAGTCTTCAACGCAGCCGCAACTGCCACGATCCCCGAGTTGATGAAGTAGTGGCCCAGGGCCATCGTGCCGACGGCCGCGATAAACGTGCCCGTGAACGGATCAGAAGGCAACGCCACTACGTTTCCAAACACCACGCTCATTACGCTACTGGTGATGAAAATGGAAATCGCGGCGGAGCCGAAGTTGAAGATAACGATGCGAGGTTTCCTGGCGAAGCGAAGCGATGAGAGACACGCTTCAATCGCGCCGATCGTGACTGCGGCCGCGCCGCCGTACAGCAACAGGAGCAGAAAGACGAAAGTGTCGGAGACGGAAATCTGCGAGCTGAAACGAGGAATCGGGACCGTGATCTGCGACGCGAGTATCAGAGTCATCGCGACCAGTATCAGAAATCCTGAATCGAAGTGTCTGACGTCGATCTGCGAACACGAGTAGAGAAATGCCAGGCTACCTGCTGCCGTTACTACCCAGAGGAATGGCCCGAAGAGTTTGTGTCTTATGGTGCCAGGGGTATCTAACATCTAAGAGATACAACATCAAGGTGAGGGCCACGGTTGCCTTTTATCACGGCGGATCGGGGGACGAAGCTTCATCAATTACGGAGGAACTCCTTCCGGGGTAGGAAGATCGTTTCGTAAGTAGCGCGGAAGCGGAAGCCGCACTTCCGGTAAAAGCTCTGTGCGGTTTTGTTGGTTTCATTCACGAGGAGACAAATGGATTTTGTGTCTTCGAGAAGTTTGTGCGTAAGTTCGTTCATGAACTTGACGCTGTTGCCATTGTGGCGGCGGTCCTCGCGGGTCCAGATGCCCTCGAGGTAAAACACGGGCGACGTTTTCGAGATGACGTCAGCCTTGAAAATCAGGCGATCGTCTTCGACGACGACCCAGGTGCGTTGCTGTTCGATGCGACGCAGGCAGCGCGCGCGAAAGCCGTTCGGATCGACCTGCATCGGGTTGATTCCGCTTTCGGCAAACGCGAGTTCAGCTTGGACCGGCATCACCAGTTCCAATTCCTTCGCCATGGCTGGTCTCAAACCAGAAGCCGAAGCTACCGTCACATTCGGTGGTGCAACAGGCGAGTCCAGCTCGTACAACCATTCACGACAGGCGAGGCGGTGACGTCGACCGGCGCTCGTATAGTGCGACCAGAACTCCGCGACGCGCTCTTTCTCACCCATGATCAGATGCGTCGTTGGACATTGCTGGGCCACTTGCGCGAGCAGCGATAACGCCCGGTCTGAAACTGTTTCCATCAACGTTGCATGGCCCACCAGCGCGACACCTTCGAGCTGACCGTTCGTGTCGCGACAGCCGTAGAACGTGCCGCGATTGAAGGGGTGAACCACTCCGTTGTCCTGAATCAAACTCATCATCGAAACGGTATGAATCGCACGCTGCGATAGAAACTGGAGAACTTCCGACTGCTCGTTGTTGGCCAGCGGCTTTACGTAAACCGGCGACGACTGCGGCGCTCGTTCCTGTGTTATCGACGTCGTGCTCGCTAACATGGCATCTATCCTTCGTTAAGCAGTTGGGGGGACGTTTATCGTGACTCGATACTGCTTAGTGAGCCGGTTAGAAACCCATATAGTCGGTGTCATCGTCGAGAACGATCACCATCATCGTGCCCGAGTCGCCAAACGACATCGCATTGAATGCCTGAAGAATCGCATCGCCCATGAGCACGCCGTCACCCATGAGTACGCCATCGCCCATGAGCACACCATCGCCCATGAGTACGCCGTCGCCCATGAGCACGCCTACTGCATCGCCCATCAGGACGCCGAGAGAGATGAAGACGGTGCCGTCGCCGAGCGTGTTTCCATTACTGATCAGAATGTCGTTGCCGAATGAGATGTCACTCGAGAACATCGTGGAGTCGCCCATCAATACGCCTGCGACGTCGCCCAGTACGACACCGTCACCCATTAACACGCCTGACACATCGCCCATCAGAACGCCATCACCCAGCAGGACGCCGTCGCCCAGCAAGACGCCTTTTGCATAGACTCTTTGGTATGCCGTGATGAGTGAAGTGCCCGTTGCGTAGGTTGGACCAACGATCACGCCCTTGGACCACAAGAACGTGTAGGAGGTGATGGGGCCAAGAGAGATGCTCGTCTGCGGCGCCGGCGCCGTAGCAGTCAATAACGACGAGCCAAGGGTGGTTGAGCTGTTAATGGTCGTGCGAACGAGTTTCGCCAGGCGAACAGCGCCGTCCACGTTGAGTTCGCCCGCGCCTTGCTCGAGCAAGTTGAAATGGGGAAGTTGCTGAGCGGTATACATCATCAACGCCTTCATCAGGTTCGGGGTCAGAGTCGGGTTTGCCTCGAACATGAGTGCGGCGGTGCCGGCAACCAACGGTGCGGCCATAGACGTGCCGCTCAGTCTCATCTGGTTGCGAGTCGGGTTGTTGCTGACGCCCACATTGAGCGAAGGATTCTGCGCAACGAGGTAGTTGTTTGGAGATTGAGCAAAGACGGTCTTGTTGCCGGGAGCAGCAATCTCGGGCTTGACCTGATTGTCGTAATGCGTCTGACCTGATTCGTCGATCCAGTAGCTGCGCGTGGGTCCACGCGAACTGTAGGAAGCGATGGCGTCGTCGGCTCTCGTGTCGGTTCCGCGCGTGTCGACGGCACCGACCGTCATCGCCGATGGCTCGTTGCCGGGCGAATGAATCTGACCGTAAACCTTTTGACCCGCGGTGTTCTTGCCATTGTTACCGGCAGCCGCGACGACGAACATTCCGCGATCGACGAGCGCGCGCACCGCAACACACAACGGGTCGTGCTGGTAAGAGTTGACGGCCGGCATGCCGAGACTGAGATTGGCAACGCGCACGTTGTAGTTTGCGCCGTTGGTCAGCAACCAATTGAGGGCAGAGAGTACGTTTGAGACGGTTCCGATACCTGTCGAATTCAAGACGCGAAGGTTGAGCAGCCTGGCGCGCGGCGCGATGCCGATGTATTCGCCACGCGAAACGAGTCCGTTGCCGGCGGCTGCTGCGGCGACGTGCGTGCCGTGTCCGTATGGATCATCGGTGCGACCTTCGCCAGTGAAGTCGAGATTCACGACGATGCGCGACAAACCGGTTTGCGTGTCAGTGAACGCAGTGTGCGCTCCGTAGATACCTGAATCGAGAATAGCGATTCCGATTCCGTTGCCGTCCAGCGCACCGTCCGAACTCATCGAACGAACGTTGTCGGCGCCGGAGGTGTGGGCCACATGACCACCAAAAGAGCGAACTTCACTATCAACTGAGACGAATGAAACTTCCGGAAACGTAGCGAGCACCTCGGCAACTGAGGCCGGCAACTGGAGCGCGAAGGAGTTGAGCTTATCGAAATGCTTTCTGATTTTGACGCCGTTCGAAGCTAAGAGTGCGTTGAGCTGGCCGCTTGGTTTTCCATTGAGCTGAAGGATGACGTTTAGTGTGCTTGAGCTTTGGAGTTGTTCGCGAAGGTCTGAGCCGAGTTTGTCGTGCCTGGAGCTCTTGTTCTTTGAGTCGGATTTGTCCTTGGCCAGGGCAACACCCGCGAGGAGGTTGCCGCCAAGGACTGATGGTCCGAGGAGGAAGCTGATCAGCAATGTCAGCGTCAGCAATCGTTTTTTGAGGTTCGTGGGTTTCAACTCGTCACTCCGTAAGCTCAGGGATTCAGCCAGCGCCAGATAAAAACCGGCGAAATCCCCTGTGCAGCGACCGTGCCAAAACCGTTTAAAGCCCTATCTGCTTGTGACGGAATGACTTAGTAAAAAGCTGGTCCAAGTGCGGGTCGGTTTAGATTGACCGAACCACTCAGATTGACCGACGACGAATTCACTTTGATAGAATCGCGCGGCCATGCTTCCAGAAGAGATCGAGGCCTATCGTGACCGAATGTGGCGACGAGATCCGGAATGTCGCGTCGAGGACGTGCATTCGGCGGAACGCTTTATCGACGACGTGGGTTTTTGCGAAGCGCTGACCGATTCGCGACGTCCTGGACCGTCGCTGTACGTTGCAGTTTGTGGACGGCGTGACGCCCACATGCCGCGTAACGTCCAGAAAGATCCTGAAAGCCGGTTGGCGTGGACTATTAAGGACGACGTGATGCGTCGCGGCAGGTGTTTTTACGGCAAAGTGCTGCGCGGCCGTGCGACGTTTATCGCGCCGCGTTTGCTGCCGTTCTTCAACGCGCTCTGGGGCGTCCCGCGGAAACTCGAGAAAAAATACTTATCAAGTGATTCTCAATTAATTCTCAAGCTCATGCGAAACGAGTGGGAAATGGGGACGCGCGACCTGCGCGAGGCCAGCGGGATCAAGGAGCGGGTGCGTTTCGATAAAGCCTTGACTGAGTTACAGAAGACGCTGAAAGTGATTCCCAGCGAGGTGCTTTATGAACCGACGTTCACCTACATCTGGTCGATTCCGGAGGCGCGGTTCGCGGACCAGCTCAGCGAGGTTGTGGATAGGGAAGTCGCGTTGAAAGAGATTGCGCGAGCGTATCTCGCCGGCGCCGGTATGACGATCCGCGGCGAGTTGGCCCGTGTGACCGGACTCCGATCGCCGGAAGCTGGTTTGGGAAACTGGGCGCTCGTGGATGAAGGTTTTGCTGAGAGACTGGCGCCGGGCGTCTACAAACTGGCGAAACTCGAACTGGCGAAGTCAGCTACCGGTACCTAGCGCTTTGTCAGTGCTTGCGCCTTCCCGCAGGATTTGCTGCTCGAGCTGGGCGATTTCCAGGACAAGCGGCAACTGGTCCTGGGCGCTCCCCAACCGTTGCATCATCTGGTCGGTCTCACCCTGGGTGAGTTTCCGGTTCGCTGTAGTTTCGATCACCTGCAGCCGTGTTTTGGCCTGATTCAAGTGTTCCGTGGCTTGTGAGTAGACGGCCTTCAGGCGTTTGTGGTCTTCCTCAAGGTCCTTTTGCAGGGCCTCCGATTCGGCGGTTCGAACGATACGAGCGCGGTTTATGTGCCGCTCGACTTTCAGCATCTCCTTGCGAGACCTCGCCATAATGCGCGATGCCGTCAACCGGTTGGCCAGGGTTTCGAGGTAAGCGTCGGCCAGGAGCGGGTTACTTTGCTCCATTTCGGCCAGCGATTTTCTTTCCGCGGAAGTCAGTTCTGAACGGAACCAGACAACCTCACTTGCCGTGATTCCATCCGATGCTAACCGGTCACGCAATTTAGAGAGCCAGTTTTTCCGATAAACGAGGAGAATGGCCGCAATAACCAACCCAAGCGCAAAGCCGATAGCTAACGAAAGGCCAGCTAAAAGCAGGTAAATCGCTGCTGACTCCGTGGTCGTGGACAGAACGAAGAACACCAGCCACACCAGAGGAACCGGTATCGAGGTAAGCAAGACGGCGATCCACGGTGTGTATTTGAGCAAAGCAGCCGTTTTGGTGTCCTTGCTGGATAGTTTTCCTGAAGGTTGACGCGTTAAAGATGTCATCTTGAGCCTGTTGGCCGAGATCTTAGCTTATGAGAACGGCGTCTGCCAGCCAGAGGTTCGACCAAAGCGATTTAAGCGGTGTCACTGTATAATGTCGCGAACAGTGCAGGAAGAAGCGCAATGAAGACTCTCCAACGACTCCACCCGATCTTATGTCTTGTTGGTTTGCTGCTCATGAGCGGAGCGGCTTACGGCCAACCCCCGACTCAAAACGTCGACGGCGGTTCTCCGCCACGCGGTCCCGGCAAGCCCGTGACGATTCCGTTGACCATCCGCATGAGCTCCGAAGAGGAGATACTCGAACTAACAAATATCGACCTTACAGTGAGCGAGGATGGCGAGCCGCAACAGATCCTTTCGATCCGCGGCGTCACGAATTCGCCGATCACGCTCGCAGTGTTGATTCAGGACGATCTCGTTCCGTCAGTGGCAAACGAGATCAAGCCGTTGGCTGAGTTCATCCGCAAACTGCCGAAAGGCTCGCGCGTTATGATCGGGTACCTGCGTACGGGCAGTCTGCAAGTCAAACAGAAATTCACCACCGAGCTCGAGAAAGCAGCGAAGTCGTTGCGGCCGCCGAGTGGCTTTGCGAATAACGGTCCCTATAACCCTTATGTCGAAGTTGTTGAAGCGCTGCGGAAGTTTGACGCTCAGCCGCAGGGTCGCAGGGCGATACTGCTGGTATCGGACGGACTGGATATTTCACGTGGCGTAGATTCGTCAGGCCCAACTCAGAGCGTTGATCTTCAGCGCGCGGTGAATGAGTCGCAGCGTCGTGGAGTTGCGATTTACGGTTTTTATTCGCCGACGTTTGCCTCAGCAGCGAATCGCTCACTCGCGGGTAACGCGCAGGGGTCGTTGTTGCGACTTTCGAATGAGACTGGTGGGCTGGCGTTCTTTCAGGGAACCGGCGCGCCGGTGAGTTTCGAACCTTTCATTCGTGAGTTGGATGTTTCACTACAGAAACAGGCAGCGCTGACGTTCTTGTCAACGCACTTGAATAAAGGTTTTCACAAGATCGAAGTGAAGTCGGCGACGCCGGGTGTGCGCATCGCGTTTCCGTCGGGATACGTGAGGTAGCTGCTTATTGAATCGTGGCTGCGAGCAAAGAGCCGCGATGATCGCTCGCGACGGCCCAACCATCTGCCACCTGCCCGATCATTCCGTGGAAGTGGATCTCACTGCCGCTTAGCACCACGATTACATCGCCTGCGTGGTATTGCGGATCCTCGAGTCGAAAGCGAATGACAGTCGCCTGCCCGTTCTGCTGCTCCAACGTCTCAAACTGAAACTCCTCCGCATTCGCAACATACGTTTGAGAGTTGTTCGCTACTCTTTGTTCATCAGGCATCAGACCACCATTTTCCTTAGAAATCTCGGTTCTTTTCGATTCGGTGGTGAATACTACCACTAATCGTTGCAAGAATACCTCATGATAACCACAAGAATTCTTTAACCAGCGATCGAGAGATAACCCGGTAAAGTGTCATCGCTCCGCAAAAGTGCGGAGTTGTTTTCACGTCCTCCAGGTTCAAGTCCTCCCCGCACGTTAGCACCCGACCCCCGGGACAACTGAATAACGGCCCCCCGACAACGAGGCTGGTAGTGTGTTCTGTCAACGGGCGCTCTACGTCCCGACGAGGCCAAGCAAATGACTCACAAAAACTCGACACTTCGTTTTGTATCGCGTATCTCGATCTTCGTTGCGCTCGCGCTGGCGATCGCATTGCCCGTATTCAGGAGCACGTCTGCTTCGAACCCGGCAAATGCCACGATCAGTCCAACGGCCACGACACCGGTGACGTGGCTTGGTACGGCAACCGGAGGCGGAGCGATCAATGCCCCGCTGTTAATTGCCGGTGAAGACCTGTGTCAGGAAGGACTCACGTGCGACACGTTCACATTGAACGTGGCCGGCACTGCCGCAGACTGGTCCGGCAAACTCATCCGCATCAGGATCGAGTGGCTGCTGCCGTTGACCGACTACGATCTCTACATTCATAAGGACTCAAACACGGGTCCGCTAGTCGGCAGTTCCGGACGCGGCGCAACATCGCCGACCGAACCGCTCACCTGGGAAGACACAACGATCGATCCGTCAGTGCAGGGCACCGGTGTTTACACTGTTCGTGCCGTCTACTACGCAGCAACTGCTGCCGATCAATATCGCGGCAGCGCGACGATCGAGCCGAAACCGGCCCAACCGCCGCCGCCCGTTCCTTCAACCGAAGCCGCACCGCGTTATCAGAACTATCCAGCGCCGCCGGAAATGGGTAACTCCGCAGGCGAGCCAACGATTGGTGTCAACTGGAACACTGGCCACACGATGTTCATCGCTTCGCTGCAAACATTGCGTGTGAAGTGGGACGACACGGCATCGCCGGCGCCCTCGACGTGGGAAGACGTCAGCGCGCCGACGACTTCGCTCGTTACAGCCGATCCGATTCTCTTCACGGACAGTGACGCGGGCGCGAGTCGCACGAATCGCACGTTTGTCTCTCAATTGCTCGGCAAAGCGAGTGCGCTCGCGTTTACAGATAACGACGGCGCGAACTGGACGATCAGCCAGGGTTCGGGCATCAACTCCGGTGTGGACCACCAAACCGTTGGTGGTGGACCATACGCAAGAAACATCGACGGAACGCTCAAAGGCGGTGCGATACAACGTCCCGGACCAAACGGTCAAATCTATCCACACGCCGTTTACTACGCGTCTCAGGATGTCGGTCTGGCGGAGATCGCGCGCAGTGATGATGGCGGTTTCACTTTCGGCCTGGCGATTCCGATGTGGACCCTCGCGCAATGCGATGGATTACACGGGCATATCAAAGTGGCGCCCGATGGAACCATCTACGTTCCAAACAAATCGTGCGGTGGCAAACAGGGGGTCGCCGTCTCGACCGACAACGGAGTCTCATGGACCATCAGCACTGTCGAAGGCAGTACTCCAGGCGATACTGATCCTTCAGTAGGCATTGGCGCTGACGGTACCGTGTATTTCGGATTCGCGGATGGTGATGGTCGCGCGCGTGTTGCGGTTTCGCATAATCGCGGCGCTTCGTGGGAACACGTGCAAGATGTTGGCGCCGCGTTTGGTATTCAGAACAGCGTGTTTCCGGCCGTGGTCGGCGGCGACAAGGATCGCGCCGCGTATTTCTTCCTCGGCTCGACGACGCCGGGCGCCGGCGGAAGAAACACCGATCGATCGTTCCCGGGAACGTGGTTTGGTTACATCGCAACCACCTACGACAGTGGCGTGAGTTGGGTGACGGTGAATGCGACGCCAAACGATCCGGTGCAACGCGGCGTGGTGTGCACGCAGGGAACCGGCTGTCCCGACGGAACTCGCAACCTGCTCGACTTCAACGATGTGACGGTCGATAAAGAAGGACGCGTACTCGCTGCGTTCGCCGACGGTTGTGTGACTGCGGATTGTATTCGCGGTGTCGATCGCAATAGCGACGGAATACTCGCCAACGCCGACAACGACCTTACTGACAAGGCTACGATCATTCGGCAGACGGGCGGCAAACGTTTGTTCTCTGCCTTCGATCCGCCAGTGAACGCAAGACCGGAAGCGCCGCTGCTTGTCGCCACGAGAGACAACGACACCGTGAGTCTTGCGTGGTCCATACCCGAGGCAGGCAGTTCGCCGATCACTGGTTACAAGTTGTATCGCGGCGTGGAAGGTGGAGCTGAAGCGTTGCTCGCGAGTTTTGGTGCAGATGTTAATTCGCATCTCGACACCGACGCGGGCGCTGCAAACTACTACTATCGCGTCACAGCATCGAATGCGAACGGTGAGGGTGTTTCGTCACCACACGTTGTCCCGGTCACGGCGCAGAGCCCGTGTAATGGTGCGGGCGTCTTGATATTGAGCGATCCGGCGGGCGACTCGTTGGACCAGAACGGTCGTCACGATATTCGATCGCTGCACATCGCCGAACCGTTTTCCGGCGCCGGTGTTCAGAAGCTGGTCTTCTCGCTAAGGATGGCGGATCTCGTCGATCCGCTGATACCAAACACGACATGGCGCGTCTATTTCACGGGCGCCGATGCAAATGGTTACTTCGTCGACATGCGTACGGACGCCCTCGGCGCAGTCAGCTTCCGTTACGGCACCTACATTCACAACGCCGACAACTCGCAGGGCACCGCGACGACCGTCGGTAATCTGGATGCCGGTAGCAAGTACGACACCCAGACCGACACGATCACGCTCGTTGTTTCAAACAGCAAGATTGGCAACCCGCAAGCAGGCGGCCGGCTGTCACGAATCTTCGTTCGCGTTCCGGTGCTTGCCGTAGTGCCCGATAATGCAAACTACGCCAGTCCGAGTACGGCGGTTGGGTACACTTTGATCGGTAACGCTGCCTGCCAGTCGCGGCCGGGGACGCCGTCTGCATTGACCGCCGCCGCTGGTCAAGGCAAAGGCTCAGTAATACTCAACTGGGTCGACAACGCTGATAACGAAGAGAACTTCCTTATCGAACGTTCGACGACCATGGTGGGCGGTTACATTCAGATCGCAACGGTCGGCGCTAACGCGCGGACGTTCACGGACAACACTGTGTTTCGCAAGACGACGTATTTCTATCGCGTCCGCGCTGCTAACGCGGGTGGCCGATCGAGTTATTCAAACGTCGCCAGTGTGAAGACCAGGTAGGAGGACGAAGCCATGAAACGAACTATTACTCTGTTGGCGGTCTTCCTCGTTGCACTCAGCGTTTCGGCCGTCGTCTTAGCCGGAACGCCGCAGCCGGAAATCATGGGCATCAGTCTCGGCATGAGCCGAGACGATGCCCGTGCACGTCTGAAATCGATCGGCAATCTGGAAAGGGAAACGCGCAAGCGGCAGGAAGTGTGGATCATAAAGGACGACCGCATCTCGCATCTGCTCGTCGGTTACGATCCGGAGTTCCGCGTGCGTTATGTCACAGCGATCGCGCGCACTGGTGGTCCACGCATTCGTTATGACGACATCGCGAATCTCGAGAGCGCGCTGCGCGAGAATAACCAGGGAAACTACAAACTCACCTGGCAAATCGCCGCGCGCTCAGGTCACTCCGCGTACGTCTTAATCGCACACGGACACGATTCGCAATACCTTGAATCGTATTCAGTGAAGAAGAGCGATCAGAAATAGAAGTTCGAGATTCGACTAGCTGAGCCAATCCGAAAGGTGGGCAAGCCCGACGCTGAGTAGTCCCCAGAGACAGGAAAGAACAGCCCACGACTTCAGCGTCGGGTAGTCTCTCTTCATTTCGTCATCGCGAAATGGGTAAAGAGCAAGCGTAGTAAGAAAGGCAGATACCCAAATCGCAAAGTTGGGCCAGAATCCTCTTAAACTGGCAAAGATCACTTCTCCGGCCACACCCAACAAGAATGAAACGGCGACAGCTCCGATCCACATGTACGACTTCTTGAGGCTATGTGCTTCTCTGATACTGACCCTTGTTTTTAAGTCGCGAGGAAGCCGAAGCAGGTAGACAATCGAGATCACCAGCATTGATCCAAACACAGCGAGCGCGAACACACCGGCGCGCGAATTGACGTTTGCCTTAAACACACCCCACAGCAACATGGCGATAAAAAAGACGAGCATGAGGATTCTCTTTGGAACCTCCAGAATGCTTATCGCAGCGGGCTTCGGCGGTTCAATATCAGGTAAATCGCTCGGCAATCGTTCGGCAGGCAGGAAACTCCAGCATGGCCGCCCGTCACGTGGACGTGCATACTTTTCTCTCCGATATGATTGGCCCAGCGTTTCTGTCCGCCGCCATTCATCTTCGCTAATCTCCAGTTTTCTTTCGGCGAGTCGCGCGACGTCGTCGGTCAAAAAGTCTGCGATCATCGGAAAGACGTTGCCGTACGTTCCATACGACTCAGGACCAGGTTTGAGATCCGTTTCGTAGGACCCGTCTGCGAATTCGTAAGTGTTGACAGTAACGAGTCTCGAGCCGCGTTCAAGGTTGTACTCAGAGATGAACCTGCGGCTAAACCGTAGCAGTGCAACACAATCGATCTCGTCAGTGTAGGCTGCGACCAGGAGAGGCGAAGTAGAGACGACCACGGCAGCGCGACTATCCCCAAATAGGAGCTGTTCTTCGATGCGTGTCAACCAAATGGATGCCCGATTTTGCGGTTTTCCGTTTTCCCAGTCCCAACCGATCCATGAGAGTGGACCGAACAATTCCGGTTGTAAGAGTTTGAGTTTAGCCCGCGAGAGCGGAAACCCGCCGGGATGGGATGCTTGAGTATCGTCGTTTAAAGTCTTGGTCACAGCACGGCAACCTCTGTGAGTTGGGGATCCAACCGATAGCGGTGGAGAGAATTCGATTTGTAATTGGTAAAGAAGACTGATGGGGCGGCATGTGGGTCTCGAACCCACGACCTCCAGATCCACAATCTGGCGCTCTAACCTACTGAGCTAATGCCGCCATATCGTTGGTGTATGCCCCCGGCAGGACTCGAACCTGCGGCCCTCTGCTTAGCTTCCAGCATCAGGCTTTCCCTGACCACCCTTAAACCGGGGTTGCTGGCTGGACTATATCTTGGACGTCGCAGTCCCGACCCGTATAGTCTCTGAGGATCCCTGCGTCATAAAGACGTTGCAGGTTTCCTGCGGATTACCCAATCCTCATGGATTTTTACTTGGACCTTCTCGATCGAAGTACCAGAGGCTCTCAGGGCGTCCCCGCATACAGGGTCGTCCACTCAATGGGTTCCAGACCGCTTCCCCATTAAGGCTCCTACAAGGCAGATGCTCTATCCGCTGAGCTACAGGGGCATCATGTCAAATGGCCTGCGAATGTTAGCACGTCACGCGTGTAATTCGTAAATCAGCGATGTGCGATGCTTGCTGGGAACAAAAAAGAGATCGCCCATCGAGGGCGATCTCTTTTCGAAATCGTTGAACGTGTGTAGAGCTTATGCTGCGCGGGTGTGCTCTTTGGTTTCCGCGAACACTCTACGACCGTTGAGCGCGTCATCGATGATCTCGCGTACAGCCGACGTTTCCGGATTGACGTCCATGCGGTCGCACGCTTTCAGATGTCTGATGATGCCCTCGGTAGCGATCTCCAAGGCCAAGCCGTTCAGCTTGGAATAACGGCGGGCCTGAATATGATCGATTCTCATAAGCCGCTCATTTAGCGGCAGGTGCGTATCAAAAGTCACGATTGCCTATACTCCTCCAATTAGAATCTTTGCCGTTTCAATGTATAAACTATAGATGCTCGAACAACCCCCTTGGATGCAGCTTCCCGCCCATGGCAAAGCTTTGGATTCGGGGCAAAACCCCAAAAACAAAGGTAAGCTCGCAAGCATTGCCGTAGGGGTGGTCAGCGGAACGCGAGATTATACTGAATGACCATTCAGTCGTCCAGAAATTTTTTTAGTTAAAATTTGCTTTTTGAAGGTTGGGTTGCCAGGCGGCTGGATGTTCAGCTATGTCAACGCTTTAACGTCACCTTTAAGGACAAAGGCGCCGCCCGGTTCCTCGAAAGGGTTAAGGGGGCGGCGCCATTTGCTGAAAAATAAGTGCTGTACTTTACTTTTTTGGTAGCACTGTGTCTTTCATAGACTTTCCGACTCGAAACTTCAATGTCGTTTTGGCGGGAATCTGAATAGTTTCGCCGGTCGCGGGGTTGCGTCCCTCGCGGGCTTTTCGGTCCGACCTTACGAGTTTTCCAAATCCTGGAAGCACGAATTCGCCGTTTGATTTAACTTCGCGCGCTGCGAGCGTCGAGAGTTCTTCAAAGAACTCCTTGATCTGTGCCCTCTTCATACCGGTAGATTCGGCAAAGTGGTTGATAACTTCCGATTGCGTCATGCGCTTCTTGCCTGTCGCGGCTTTGGTCGCCATAGTCTGGTGTAACACCTCCAACGAGAACTTAGATTGAAAAGCAAATCGGACACTCATATATCACACTCAAGGCCCAAAGTCTCCAACAAATCCAGTATTTCTTAAGGTTTTTTGGCCTTTTCGAGACCGGCCGGGGTGTTTTTGACCAGGACCGGCTACAAGCATCGGTGGTAGAATCCGCCCGGCTCAAAAACTGCTCGCCTCGCTCATTTATGGCGCTGCCGTAAAACGAAATTGACGTCTGCGCCATTGCTAATAGGTAGTAAACAAAGAGATTTCGCCCCTTAGGAGGATAGTGATGCCGGAAAACACTCCCACACTCAAATATGAGATCCGCAATTCTGTTGGCCGCAAAAGCAAAGGCGCGGTCAATCAAACCGAGGATGTCGAGACCGTTCAGAACATGCTTCGCCTCGCCGCAATGATTGAAAGTGACCCAAAACTGGATCCCGGCGGTGTTGATGGCACAATCGACGCGAATGAGAACACAGACGACACCATTAGAGCCATCGAGGCGTTCCAATCCCGATTTTTCAAACCTGATGGCGTGATTGGTGTCGGCAAACGAACCTGGCGTGAGCTCGAGGACCTTCTCGATGGCGACGACGAAGTCGATGAAGGAGAAGCGACTCCTTCAGTTGCCGCTACGCCGGTCACCCCCGTGACAACGAACGGTCAATGTTTCTTTCCGTTTAAAGAAAAGGACTTCCCAACGCAGGACTGGATACAGGGAATGCGTTGCTTCGGATCCCGACGCAGTGGTGGCCGGCGTGCTCACGCCGGGTGCGATCTCTACGCACCGGTCGGCACCACCATCCATGCAATTGCTTCGGGGACCGTAACGCTGGGACCATATCCATTTTATGACGGGACCTACGCGTTGGAAGTCGACCACGGCGCATTTCTCGCTCGCTACGGCGAGATCCAAAAGAACGCATTTGTTAAGGCGGGTGATCGTGTTGAAGCCGGCCAGCCGATCGCGAAGGTCGGAAAACTCCTCAGCATAAGAAACTCCATGTTGCATCTGGAACTTTACGACAAGAGTGCGACTGGCCCATTAACAGTGAAGAACAACGCGACGAAGCGAAACGCGAAGGGTGTACCGTTCATGCGTCGTGCGGATCTAATCGATCCCACTAAACGACTCAACGAATGGAAAGACATACGGCCCACATGATATCGAACTGTTTTTTCAAGTGAGCCAACCAGGCGGCCGGCAACGAAAACGGCCGCCTGTCGCTTGTCACAAAATCACCACACTTTTGGCGTCACCTATCAACCACCTGCCAATAAAGTGACTCCCGCTCTTCCCCAAAATCACTCCCCATTTGAAACCTAAACGCCCGGATATGGCATTGCGCTCTGCGCGACTTGCCATGTGAAACTCGCCTGTCAAAAGTACGGAGTTAACAATGAATCGCATTTCCTGGTCGACTTCAAGGAAGTTCTTTGTGTCTCTTGGCCTCCTTCTAATTGCGTTTGCTTGTGGCGCAACATGGATCCGATCTCGTTCCGCTGATCAGCCGGATACCGCTATGAAGGCGAGGCTCAAGCAGGCGTATGGTCAATTGCCGTTGAGCTTTGAAGCAAACGTTGGCCAGACTGATCCTGAAGTAGATTTCATTTCGCGTGGTAGTGGGTACACGTTGTTCCTGAAGCCTCGCGAAGCGGTGTTAGCTCTACGGAACGGCGACAAGTCAGACGCCGCGACAGTGCTGCGCATGAAATTCGTCGGCAGCGAAAGCGCGCCGCGGGCTGCTGCACAGGCGGAACTCCCAGGCAAAGTCAACTATTTGATCGGTAAAGATCCCAGCCGGTGGCGCACTGCAATTTCGACTTACGCAAAGGTCGCTTATCAGAACTTGTATCCTGGCGTGGACCTTGTCTATTACGGCAACCAGCGTCAACTCGAGTACGACTTCGTGGTCCAACCCGGCATTGATCCGAACATCATCGCGCTTGAATTCGAAGGAGCGGACGAATTGAAAGTCGATGCTCAGGGTGAACTGGTGCTGAACGCTGGAAGAGGCGAGATTCGACAACGGAAACCGTTCATCTACCAGCACGTCGATGGCGCGCGGCGTGAAGTTGCCGGAAGCTACAAACTCAAGGACAAAAACACGGTACGTTTTCAGTTAGGGGACTACGATGCGAGCAAACCACTGGTGATCGATCCGGTGCTCGTTTACTCCACATTCCTCGGCGGCGCTAACGTCGACCTTGGCAGCGATATAACCGTAGACGCGTCAGGGAATGCATATGTGGCAGGCACTACGCAGCTATTAGGTCTTCCGTCAACCTTCCCAACCACTGCGGGAGCTTTCGATACCACACACAACGGCAGTCAAGACGCCTTCGTCACGAAGATAAACTCGACCGGCTCGGCGCTCGTCTATTCCACTTTTATCGGAGGCTCTGATCTTGACGGGGCATCTGCGATTGCGTTGGACGCCGCCGGCAACGCGTACGTGACTGGCACAACTTCCTCGACCGACTTTCCAACGACTGTTGGTGCGTTCGACAACACGCATAACGGCATTCCCGGTTCCGACGCCTTCGTAACAAAGCTCAACGCGTCTGGTTCGGCACTGGTCTATTCTACTTACCTCGGGGGCCTGGAACAGGACGCCGGCAGTGGCATTGCAGTGGACACTTCCGGTAATGCTTATGTAGGGGGCGACACTCGTTCATCTGGTTTTCCGACGACAGCCGGCGCCTTCGACACTACGCACAACCCCAACGACGATCCCGAGATCTTCGTAACAAAGGTCAACCCGTCCGGTTCCGAGCTCGTCTACTCGACGTTCCTCGGGATCAGTTCGAGAGGTAGTCTTGCTCTGGACGCCTCCGGCAATGCTTACGTAACCGGATCTACTTCTTCGGCCGCCTATCCGACGACTGTCGGAGCATTTGATACCACACACAACGGCGGTTCCGACGTTGTTGTGACGAAGCTCAACTCGTCCGGCTCGGCGCTCGTGTACTCTACTTTCATCGGCGGTAGTGGTAATGAAAACGGAGATGGCATTGCCCTGGACGGTTCCGGCAATGCTTACATAACGGGAGACACTACTTCGACTGGCTTTCCGACTACTGTTGGCGCCTTCGACACTTCGTTCAACGGAAGTTTCGACGCGTTCGTGACGAAGCTTAATCCGTCGGGTTCGGCGCCGCTGGTCTACTCCACATTCCTCGGCGACGTTGATTTTGACTCGGGCAATGACCTTGCCGTGGATACATCCGGCAATGTTTACCTAACCGGGACAACTGGTTCGCCCAACTTCCCGACGACTGCTGACGCCTTCGACACTTCGTTCAACGGCGGTCCTACTGACGTCTTCGTAACGAAGCTGAACCCAACCGGTTCGGCACCGCTTGTCTACTCCACTTTCCTCGGAGGAAGTGGTATCGAGGGGCAGACTGGCATTGCCGACGACGAGGGACTCGGGATTGCCCTGGATCTCTCCGGCGGTTTTTACGTAACGGGCGCCACTCGATCAGCCAACTTTCCGACGACCGCCGGCGCTTTCGACACAACGCATAACGGCGTCTCTGACGCTTTCGTGACGAAGTTCAGCGAAACTCCCATATCAACTGCGGGCTGCCAGATCACGACCGGCGGATGGATCATCGCGGAGAATGGTGACCGCGCCAATTTTGGCGGCCATGTGAAAGCGAACGAGAATGGAGAGACGCAGGGACAACTGTCGTACGTGGACCATGGACCAGCACAACGCCTGACAATGCACTCGATCA
>JAICGQ010000053.1 GCA_025923035.1 Pyrinomonadaceae bacterium
ATCGCGTTGAATGATCCGGAGATTAGCGGAACGCTCGTGGCAGGATCTTCGACGTCAGGCGGCAGCGATCGTCAGGAGGATCGATTTCAGGCGCAAAATATACTCTCGGTGGTGAGCGGCAATCACTCGCTCAAGTTTGGCGCTGACTTTCATCAGGTTCGCTCGACCTTCATCGATTTGACCGACCTGACGGGGACTTTCAATTTCGCCAGTGCGGGAGACTTCCTCGCGGGCGTGCCGAGCCGGTTCCGGCAGAACTTTGCGAGTCAATCGACGCAGACGAATCGTTACGTCAGTTTCTTCGTGCAGGATGAGTGGCAAGCTCTGCCGCAACTGCTTGTTAGTTACGGTGTGCGGTACGAGCGCGAGACGATTCTGCGTGATCTCAATAATTTCGGGCCGCGCTTTTCGCTCGCGTACAGTCCGCTCGATACGGGCAAGCTCGTCGTTCGCTTTGGCAGCGGGATCTTTTTCAACCGCGCGTTGTTGCGGACGATTGACGATTTCACGCTTGGACAGCAGCAACTCTTCTTCGACACGAACCTGCTGCAGGATTCGTTGACGGGCAGACTGCTGACTGCTGAGCAGCGGCGGGCTTTCATTGCTGCGAATGTTCGTTTTCCGCAGACGCCGGATTTAAGGCGATTCGCTTTCTCGAATACCGAATTCTTGCGTCGACTCGATCCGGGGTTGCGGATTCCGGAGAGTTATCAGGTGAATGCCGGGGTCGAGCACGAGCTGGGGCGCGGGTATTCGGTTGAAGCGAATTTTAGTTTTACGCGAGGGATTCATTTGTGGCGCGAATTCAATGCGAATGCGCCGGTGCTGCCTTCGGGCCATGCGAACTTTTCGGAGTTTCTGGCGTCGCGTGATTTTGCGAATTTTGTGAATCCGGTGACGCGTGTTAGGCCGCTGCACAATACGACGACGGCGGGGGATCTTGTGCGGTTTGTTTTTGGGACGGCGGATCAGTCGGCTGTGCGTCGTGTGGTTGAGTTGGGTGTTCCGGTTTCGGTTATCAATCTGAATGTGCCGTCTTCGACAACGGCGATTGACGTCGCGCTTGCCGCACTCAATCATCTGCGGCCGGATCCCTCGCGTGGTGAGATCGAACAACTCATCTCCGCCGGGAATAGTTTCCACCACGGGCTGACGATCGAGTTGCGGAAACGAATAGATTCCCGATTCACATTTCGCGCGGGGTATACGCTTTCGAGTCTCGTCGACGATGGCGTGGTGAATACGTCGGACGCGCTCGTGCCTGGCGATTTTCGTGCTGAACGCGCGCGGAGCTTACTCGATCGGCGTCATCGATTTGTGCTTTCCGGCACGGTGCGTTTGCCGCGGTACTTTGGTGCGTTGCAGTTGTCGCCGATCTTTCGTGTTGCGTCAGGCGCACCATTCAACATCTCGCTCGGCGGTGTCGATCGCAATCTCGACGACGTTTCTAACGATCGGCCAAACTTTTCTGGCGACACGCGGCTGCTTCGTTGGCGTACCGTTGATCGACCTCTCGACCCTTCGGTCATCGATGCTTTCACCATTCCCACGATCGGCCAACCCGGGACGCTTCCGCGCAACGCGGGCATCGGTCCCGGTCTCTTCGTCTTCGACTTAAACCTGACGCGCGACTTCCACCTCACCGATCGCCTCCACCTGCGCCCCACGATCGAACTCGACAACGTCCTCAACAAAACGGTCTTCAGCTTCGGCTCCGAATTCATCAACTTTGACGACTCGTTCCTCGTCGCTAAACGAACCATGCGTCCACGTCAAATCCGCGTAGGCTTGAAGATGGGGTTCTAAGTATGCGGCGAGAACTAAAACACAAAGAGATCACGCATAAAATCATCGGTGTGTTCTATGAGGTGTACAGCGAGTTGGGGCTGGCATTCGAATCCGCCGGCGTGAGAATACGCAGTCCGGTAAAGATACCCGTATGGTTTCGCGGCCAACGTGTCGGTCAGTTTGAAGGGGATATGCTGGTTGAGGATGTGGTGTGGCTTGAGCTTAAGGTTGCCCGTTGCGTGGACCGATCCCACATAGCCCAGCTACTCAACTACCTTAAGAGCCACCGACGTCGAGGTCGGAATCTTGTTGAACTTTGGCCTGAAACCGGAATTCAAGAGGTTGATTCTTGAGAATTCGAGTAAAACCAATCGGCGGTAATTAGCGGCTGGATCCCTGGCGGAATTCCTTGCATCTCGCCCGCGAGCGTTCAATTCGTCTTTTCATCCATCGGTTCATTTCTTTAAGCCTTCCAAATACTTCTGATGAGGTGCGTACGACTGAGTTGCCTCGCAGGTTGCATGCCAGCACGTCCCTCTACTTAGTAACGCGTGTTTGCGCCCAAAAAAGGCCCAGCCCACGGACCAGGACGCACGATTTAGTGTCCTAAAGGCGCAAATCGCTTGTGGTAAACTCGCAGTCGATGTCGCTCACGGACTCACAAACAGAGCATGTCAGCGAAGTCGAGGCCGCGCTTCTCGACGCCGAGCTCTTCATGAAGTACCAGGCCGCGGACCGCGCCATCAAACGCCTCCGCGCCGCCCTTCAGATCAACAGCCGCTCGATCAAGCTCCGCGAACGCTTGCGCGAGATCTGCGCCTCGCAAAAACAGACCGAAGAAGCCGCCCGCCAATGCCTGGCCCTGGCCAGCCTGTACATCGAGCGCGAAGACTTCGACACGGCCCACGATCGCCTCCTCGAAGCCAAACAACTCGACGAACGCATCAACATCGCCGGCGGCCTCGAAGCAATCCGCCGCGCCCGCCGCCCGGATCTCAAACCCGTGGCGACAGCGACCGAACCCCAATTCGAGCGCAAATACTTCACACTCGCCGGGGACCTCAGCGCGATCAGCGTCTTTGACGCAATGCAGGTAATTGAAAATGCACGTCTGAACGGTGTCCTGACTCTTAGCGGTGAAAAACATCAGGGCCAGGTGATGTTTAGTGACGGGCGGATCGTCGATGCCACGTGCGGCAGTAAAAGCGGTGAACAAGGCTTTGAAGGCGTCGTGGAGATTACCAGCGGCACCTTCGAATTTCAGAAGACTGCAGACCAATATCCCGTCCGCATCCAGGCACTCAGCAACACCAACCTCATCCTCGACACACTCCGAATGCTCGACGAGCGCAAGAGTAGTTAATCAATCAGCACGCGAGTGCTCAGCGCTTCAGCTTTTTCGATCGCGGTGAGCAGACGAAGAAACTGCGTGTAGTTTCGGCTGCGTGTGGTCAATCGCGCGATCTCCGATTGTGAGAGTTCGTTGCGCAGCAATAGATCGAGAAGATCGTAATAATCGGCGGTCGCTTCCAACGGAAACTCCCGCGTATAAGTCGTCGCCGCGCTATCTTCGGAGCGAAACCCCGCCAGCAGATCGAACACGTTGTCAGTCGTCAAACGCGCTGCGTCACGCGTGAACGCAATCGGCACGCGCAACTCGAAGAAGCGCAAACCCTCGTCAGTCACAACCCGGCGCAACTCCTTCGTCGCTTCGCCATCGAACGGCGACTCCGGATCGACCATGATGCGCAGCAGCCGTGGCTGGTCTTCTTTGTCGAGCGTGTCGAGCGAAAGCTGCACGCGATCCGCGAGGAACTTTTCAAACTGCGCCTCGATGGGATAATTGATCCGCCCCAAACAGCCGACCGATTCCCCCTCGCCCGCAGCTTCCACCGGCAAAGACGCAGGACACTGCGCACAGATCGCCGTCGCCGTCTGCAAACGCTCGATTTCGGCGCTAGCATTCTCCACCCACTGAAGTTTGTCTATCGAAGGCGCCACCGGGTCACCGGTCGTCAGCTTTGCGTGCAGGCTGCTCAGCCGCCCCCACTGGCGCAGGTGTTGCTCGGAATAATTGGCGCGAAGCGGGCAGTCGTATTGCAGTGCAAATTCGAGTGACATCCGTGCTTTCCTTTGAATCTGTGTTCCTCGGAGATTATGGTAAGCTTTTGGCATTCCCGCAATTGAGTGCCGCATAGAAAGGTCATCTCATGGCAGTTAGTCAGGAACTTTTGGAAGTACTCGCGTGTCCGGCGTGCAAAGCGAAGGTCGAGCTCAAGCCAGATGGAGACGCATTGAAATGCGTCGAGTGTAAGCGCGTTTATCCGATCCGCGACGACATTCCGGTAATGCTCATCGACGAAGCCACGATCGAAGAATGATTCCATGAACGGGCTCCGCGACATGGTTGACTCGTCCCCCCAACTGCGCGTGATTGACACCAAGGCCAGCTACGGTCCTGAACCTCCGGAAGCCCTGTCTCCGGCACTCTGGGATTGGTCGAAGGTTCGCAAGGTGTTGCTCATCCGGTTGCGTTCAATCGGCGATACCGTGCTGTCAACGCCGTCGCTCTTCGCTTTGCGCCGGTTCCTGCCAGACGCCGAGATCGACATTCTGGTGGAAGACTGGGTCGCGCCCGTGCTCAACAATCACCCGCATCTCGACAACGTCGTGGTTTTAGAGCGCGGCGGCTTTGTCACACGCGCACGCGTCGCCCGGGAAATCAGGTCGACGGGTTACGACGTGGTCTACAACCTTCACGGCGGAACCACCGCAACTTTTCTGACGCGCGCAAGCGGAGCGCGGCATCGCGTTGGCTATAAGACTTACCAGTACGCCCAACTCCACAACCATCAGGCGCCATCGCCGTTGCTGCTGTGGGGACAACAGAAGACCCACTCCGTCGAACAACAACTCGCGCTGCTCGGATGGACCGGAGTGCCCGTCACCGATCGACCGCGAACACATCTGGCGGTCACACCCGAAGCAGACTGGGCCGTCCACCAGCGTTTGGAAGAAGCTGGCCTCGCCGATCGACAGTTTGCTCTAATTCATCCCGCGGCAGCGTTTGCAACGAAACAATGGGCCGTGGAGAATTTCGCGCGCGTTGCCGAGTCGTTCGCCGAGCGCGGACTGGCGCCAGTGGCTATCGTCGCACCTAACGAACGTGAGATTGTGGAGTCGTTGATGGATCAGTCGTCGGTGCGAATCGTTTCGTTCGATCTTTCGCTCCCGGAAGTTGCGGCGCTCGCTGCGCGTTCACAGATCTTCGTCGGCAACGACAGCGGCATCGCGCATATCGCGGCGGCGGTCGGCGCGCGCTCCGTAGTCATCTTCGGATCGTCGAACGTGGCGCACTGGCGACCCTGGAACAAAGCGCCGGCGGAAGTTGTCACTGAACCGATGCCGTGCCAGCCGTGTCACGGGTATTTTTGCGAGAAGTTTCCCCTGCCGGAATGTATCCTGCGCGTTCCGGTCGATCGCGTCGTTGCTGCAGTCGATAAAATCCTGGCCCATGCTGACTAAAAACCGCGTCAACGAAATCCTGCAAAGCCTTCGCGAACGTAATGTCGTCGTCCTTGGCGACGTGATGCTCGACGAGTTTGTTTGGGGCGACGTGACGCGAATCTCTCCGGAAGCGCCGGTGCCGGTCGTTGACGTCCGCCGTGAATCGATTCATCTCGGCGGCGCGGCGAATGTGCTGGCTAATTTGATCGCGCTGGGTGCGCGCGGCAGTGTCGTAGGCGTGGTGGGCAACGATGACGCGGGTAAGCGTCTGCGCAATGGACTGCGCGAACTCGGCGCCGATGCGAACGACAATCTGATCGCAGACGAAGGGCGTCCATCGACGATCAAGACGCGCATCATTGCGCATAGCCAGTTAGTTGTGCGTGCGGATCGCGAGTCACGCACGCCGGTGAATTCGCAGATTGAGGAACAGATTGTCGCACGTCTCAAAGACGCCCTGCGCGACGCGAATGCGTTTGTCGTTTCCGACTACGACAAAGGCGTCGTGACGCCGCGCATACTTGCCGAGATCCTGCCGTTTGCATACGAGCGTGTGCCTGTTTTGATCGATCCGAAGCTGCGCAATTTCAATTTTTACCGTCCGGCGACTCTCGTCACGCCGAACCATCACGAAGCCTTGCGCATGAGCGACACGGAAGATCATTCTGACGACGGCTCGCATCGCGCGGCGACCGTGATTCGAAACAAACTCGGCTGCGATGCAGTGCTGATCACGCGCGGAGATCGCGGCATGATGTTGCTCGAGGCCGACGGCGAGCCTGTTTACGTCAACACCGCGGCGCGCGAGGTTTACGATGTCACGGGTGCTGGTGATACTGTTATCGCCGCCCTGGCCGGCGCGCTCGCCACCGGCGCCAGCATGCTCGAAGCGGCCGCACTCGCCAATCACGCCGCGGGAATCGTTGTCGGAAAGGTTGGCACTGCAACCGCTACTGCTGCTGAATTGATTACCACTTTCGACTAGGAGCGTGAAGCCCAAGTGAGCCTTGGGAACTCTAACTGTGGTCCTAACGCATGGTAGGCAAGACGCTTCGCAACTATCGCATCACGGAAAAGCTCGGTGTGGGCGGACAGGGCACGGTCTATAAAGCGACCGACCTCAAGCTCGGCCGCTCAATTGTGATCAAAGTTATCCCGCCGGAGTTAAGCGCGAGAGAAGCGAACCTGAAACGATTCGAACGTGAAGCGCGTCTCGCGTCGTCGTTGGACCATCCGAACATCTGCACGATTTACGATCTCGACGAAGTCGACGGCGTTCACTTCATCGCCATGCAGCACGTGGAAGGAAAGAACGTGCGGCAACTCGTTGCGGGCCGCCCGTTGGAGCTCCGCACTGCGTTGCTGATCGGGTTGCAGGTTGCCGACGCGCTCGCGGCCGCCCACAGTCGCGGCATTATTCATCGCGATATCAAGTCGGGAAACGTGATGGTCACGCCGTCGGGACAGGTCAAGGTCCTGGATTTTGGTTTGGCGAAGTTACTCGACGACACTGAAGCAGCGACGTCCGGCATCCATCGTACTGAGTTGACCGAGATCGGCATTCCCTACGGCACCGCGACCTACGCAGCTCCCGAACAAGCGCGCGGCGATCGCGTCGATAAACGCGCCGACATCTTTTCAGTCGGCGTTCTGCTTTACGAAATGCTGACCGGCACGTGGCCGTTTCGCGGCAAGACGACGATCGACGTCCGGCACGCCGTGCTTCACGATCCACCACGACCAATCGCCGAACTCCGTTCAACGCCGATTCCTCCGCGCCTGCAACAGATCATCGATCGCGCACTCGCCAAGGAACCGAAAGATCGTTTTCAAAACATGGACGACATGCGCAAGGAGCTGCGACAGGTGTTGCAGGAAGTCGACTCCGGCGCGGTCAGCGATCACGGCGTTACCCCGGAGCCGCCGCGTCACCTCGCAGGCGCCAATCCGGTGTCGCGTGCAGTGCGGTGGTTGAAGTCGATCGGCCGCAGTGAATCTCCGACATCCGCGCCGTCGACGATCTCGAAACAAGGCATTCACGAGACACCGTTCACAACGGTCGCCGATCAGGAAAAGAAGAGTCTCGCGATTCTCTGCTTCCGTAACCTGGCGAACGATCCGGCTTCGAGTTTTTATGAGTTCTCGCTGGCGGATGCGGTGATTACCGAACTCGCGCGCGTGCGTTCGCTCGTGGTGCGTCCATCGTCAGTGATCGCGCGGTATCAAGGCCAGACGCGAGACCCCCGTGAGATTGGCGAGGAGCTGAGCGTTAGCGCGGTATTGACGGCGGGTTTCATTCACTCCGGCGATCACTTCCGCGTCACCGCGCAATTGATTGACGTGACGTCAGGCGAGTTGTTGTGGAGCGATCGCATCGACACCAGCGCCGCCGACATCATCGCCCTCCAGGACACGATCGCGCAGCGAATCGTCGAAGGACTGCGCCTCGAACTCAGTCCTGCTGAGCAAGTCGGTATCGCGAAAGCGTCAACTCAGAATCCGGTCGCCTACGAGCAATACCTGCGCGGCCGCGACCTGTTTGCGCGTTTCATCTTCCGTACCTTATCGCGCGACGACTGCGACAGAGCCATCGAACACTTCGAACGCGCGATCCAACTCGATCCAAACTTTGCGCTGGCCCACGATGGTCTCGGCGCGTGTTACGTCAATCGCGTCTTCAAAGGCTTCGGCGGCGCGGAAGATTACGAACGCGCAGAAGTCGCGTTCAATAAAGCACTCGCGATCGATCCCAACATTGTCGAAGCGCGCATGCTGATGGTCTTCGTTTACCTCTGGCGCGGCGAGAAGCAGAAGGCACGCGACGAGGTGAGCCGCGCGCGCAATGAAGCCCCAAACGAGCCGGTGGTCCATTTCGTCAAGGCGATGTTGCATCGACTCGACGGCGAGTACGGTCGCGCATTACGAAGTTACGATCGCTTGGTGCGGCTCGATCCGGCAGCCCACGTCGTCGCGAGTTACAGCCGTGCGTTGGTGCACATGTACATGGGTCACTTCGACGAGACGTTCCGGCAGCTTGATAACGCCGGCGAACCTGACAACGCGCTCGTCCGAACCTTTCGCGCGCTCGCGCTCTACTACACCGGCCAAACTGACGCCGCGGCCGAGTTGATGCGCGGTACCATCGAGAAGCATCCAAACATGCACGGCATACGTCCATTCATGGCGATGTTTCTGAGCGCGCAGGGCAAGCACGACGAGGCCATCGCACAACTGACACCGGAAGTGAAACGCAACGGCGAAGTCGACGCCGACATCAGTTATTCAATCGGTTCCGTTTACGCGTTGGAAGGTTTAGCCAATGACGCTTTCGAATGGCTGGAACGATCTATCGCGCTGGGCAATGCAAACAGACCGTGCTTCGAAAACGATCCGAACTGGGCAAGCCTACGGTCCGATCCGCGTTTCATACAGTTGACACACAGATGATGAAACAAAAGCGAATAGCGCTGGTATTACTCATTACTCTCTTCTCGCGCGTGTTGGTCAGCGCGCAGGCGCCGGCACAACAAACGCTCCCGGAGCTGCAAACCCGCATTTCCCAAATACTCGCGAAACCCGAACTCGCCTCGGCGATGGTCGGCGTCAAGATCGTCTCGCTCGACACTGGACGCGTACTCTTCGAAGAGAACGCCGGAAAGCTTCTGCGCCCGGCATCGAACATGAAGCTTTACACAGTCGCCACGGCGCTCGATAAGTTGTCTCCCGACTACCGCTTCAAAACGATCGTGTACAGCACCACAATGGTCAACTCGGCAGGCGTCGTTCGAGGTGACTTGACGATCCAGGGCCGCGGCGATCCGACATTCGCGGCGCGCTTCAATAACAGCGACTACTTCAAAGGTATCGACAACCTCGCCACGCGCATCGTCAGCGCCGGCGTGAAACGCGTCGAAGGCGATCTCGTCGGCGATGAGAGTTACTTCGTCGGACCGAAGTACGGCGCAGGCTGGGAATGGGAAGACTTGACGTGGTCGTACGGCGCGGAGATCTCGCCGCTCACCATAAACGACAACGCGCTCGATCTGTTTATCAAGCCAGGCAAGGAAGTGACGCAGCCGGCCGTGATCACGACTGGACCACCCGATCCGTTGCTGACCATCGTCAACAAGGTCGTCACCGCATCGAAAGGAACAAAACGCGAGTTAAGTATTCATCGCGGCCTCGGCGAGAATACGGTCACGATCGTCGGCAACATCGCCGTCGATGATCCCGGCTACACCGGCGCCATCGCTATCTCGCATCCTGCGCTTCTCTTCATCTACCTGCTGCGCACGGCGCTCGTGCAGAAGGGCGTTGTGATAAAGGGAAAATCACGCGCGACGGGAATTATGAGCCAACCCATTCTGCCGCCGATCCCCGAGATCGCCGCCGTCATCGGTGCTCCACCGCCGAAGGTCCAGGTCGAGATCACCTCGTTAGAATCACAACCGTTCAGCGTAATCGCTGCACAAACATTAAAGCCGAGCCAGAACCTTTACACTGAACTAATTCTTCGCACCCTCGGCACGATGACTCCGCCACCTCCAACGATGTCGCCTCTTCGACAAACATCGGAGGACCTGGGCATAGAAGCGGTCAAAACGTTCTTGAAGAGCGCCGGAATCGCGGCCGAGTCGCTGCGTCTGAACGACGGCTCCGGACTCTCTCGCGACGACATGATCACCGCCGAAGCGACGGTGCAGTTGTTGACGTTCATGAACAAACATCGTTACGCCGACGTATTTCGCGCTGCGTTACCGATCGCGGGTGTGGATGGAACATTGCGGAATCGAATGCGCAACACGCCGGCCCAGAACAACGTGCGCGCGAAGACCGGATCGCTGAGTTCAGCAGCAAGCCTGGGCGGCTACGTCACAACCGCCGCCGGTGAAAAGCTTGCTTTCGCAATCATCGTCAACAACTATGGACCAGACGTCGAGCCGCGCGCGATGTGCATCGATCCGATCGCCGTGCTGCTGGCGTCGTTCAGCGGCAAGTCAGACGGAACAACGTCGACGACCACCAACGGAACCAAGCCACCCGATAAGCCGAACCCGGAATTTAAATAGGAGGCCCCTGATGTCAGCAGAGATGATCATTAAACTGTGGAAAGACGTGCGGAATGGATTGATTGAAGAAGTCGAGAAGGTGCCTGACGACCAGATGTCGTTTCGCGCCACGCCCGACACGCGGACCATTGCCGAGTTGCTCCAGCACGTTGTCGAGACGCAGAAGATTCTCGTCGGCGAAGCATGCCGCGAGAATGGCAGCCTGAGGCGACAATCGTTTGCCGATCACGGGAAAGAATATGCCGCCGGCGTGCGTGACGTCGCCGATAAGCAGGGACTGATCGAACTGCTTCGCACCAGCATGGAATCTGCAGAAGCTTCCCTCCGCGCAACTGCCGACAAATGGGAAGAACCGGTCGGCGGTCTCGACGGAAAACCAACCAGCAAAGCTGCATTCTTAACTTTCGCGTGCAGTCACGAGATGTATCACCGCGGCCAGCTCACCGTTTATGAACGGTTGCTGACGATCGAGCCCGCCCTGACGGGAAAACTCAAGAAGCTCTTCGCACAGGCCGGATAGTCTGAAGCTCGCGATGCCGCCGCAATTCACAAAACTTCACGGCCTGGGAAATGACTATCTGGTGATTGAAACCGAGCAACTCGCCGGGATCGATGGTCTCGGCGACTTTGCGAAGCGCATCTGCAACCGCCACTACGGCGCCGGTGGCGATGGCATCGCCATCGTCGGCAAGTCGCAGACAGACGACGCGGATTTCACCTGCCGCATATTCAATCCTGACGGCAGCGAAGCGGGACTCTCCGGTAACGGAACGCGTTGCGCCGTCGCTTATCTCCACTACCGCGGACTTTGGCACAAAGACGAACTGCGTCTCAGCACGCGCACTGGTCTGAAGCGATACTTCCTGCGCGGACAACCCGGTCCCGGCAAGTACCTGTTCGAATCAGAGTTGGGCCAACCAAAGTTCGATTCGCGATCGATCCCGATGTCGATCGAGCCACCTCTGGAGCGAGTCGTCAATTATCCATTTGCGGAGTTTCAGATCACGGCGATGCAGATGGGTAACCCAAACTGCTGCATCTTCGTTGACGATTTTGATTCTCTTGATTGGCGAACGGCCGGCAAAAAGATTGAAGTCGATCCGCGGTTCCCGGATCGAACGAACGTAGTGTTCGTCCGCGTCGTCGATCGAAAACTGATCGAGCTGCGCATCTGGGAACGTGGTGTAGGCGAAACAACCGCTTCCGGAACGTGTTCCTGCGCGGGCGCCGTCGCGGCGATGGTGAACGACAAAGCCGACCGCGACGTACGCGTCGTAATGGAAGGCGGCGAGGTGAAAATCCAGTGGCGCGCCGATGATCAAGTTGTGATCACAGGAACGGCTGAAGTAGTCTATTCAGGCCAGTGGTTGGCCTAAGATGTCAAAAATCCTCCCCGTCATTATCCTCCTGAGCGCATTACTGTCGCTGCCTGCCTGCGGCGGTAAGGTAATTTCCAAAACTGAAGCGCACCCGCCCGATCCGCCAAAGCCACCGAGTTCTGTTCCGTTGTGGCTCGGCAATCCGGAGCGAAATTTTTATGGCACGGGGCCCTGGTCTGGCGATGCACTCGAAGTCGTTTGGGAGTTTGAAACGAAGTTCGTCACCGGACGCCTGCACAAAGATCCGTGGGGCGGATCGAGCTGGCCGGGACAGCCTTCCGTCGACGAAAAACACGTCTACTTCGGGTCGGCCGACGGCAATCTTTATTGCCTCGACAAAAACGACGGCACGCTTGTTTGGAGTTTCAAGACGCTCGACAGTCTCAAGGCGACGCCGACGATCGCGGGTGATCGATTGATCGCGAGCGGACTCGATCATCACATCTACTGCATCGACAAGAACACCGGCACGCTCATCTGGAAGTACAAGACCGGTTTCGAAGTCGACTGCTCGGCGGCCGTGATCGATGATCGTGTGTACTTCGGCAGCGAAGATGGTTTCTTCTACAGTCTGAATCTCGCGGACGGCACGCTCATTTACAAGACCGAGCGACTCGGTTCGATGGAAGGCAGTTTCTCCGTTGTTGATGGGCGTGCATACATCGGCACCGAACGCGGCGATCTGTTCTGTTTGAACTTGTCTGACGGTACCACGGTGTGGCAGTCGCGCATTGGCGCCGATTCCGATTCTACGCCTGCAGTGGCGAACGGATTTGTTTATACCGCGGCGGAAAACGGCGTCGTCTACGCGTTCAGGCAGGATAACGGCGAGCTCGTTTGGAAGTACACGACGCTCGGTGGGATCGGGAAGGAAAAGAACGGGATCTGGGCGAGCCCGATCGTAGCGAATGGTCGAGTCTACATCGGATCAAACAACGGATATCTCCACGCGCTAACCGCGGACAAGGGCGAACTCGTATGGCGCTACAAGGCGCGCGGACCGATCTGGGGCACGTCGCCGCTCGTCGATGGCCGGCTGATTTTCGGCGACAAAGCGGGCTGGCTTCACGCTGTCGCCGCGGAAGACGGCCGGCAGATCAGTGAACTGAAGATCGGTGATAATATCAACGCCACGCCCGCGATACTCGGCGGTCGAATTTACATCGGCGCTTTCAACGGGAAGCTGTACTGTTTGAAGTAAACCTTGCTCGTTTACCTGGTAGACAACACAATCGACGGTCAGGGTGCAAGCCCGCGCGAGTTGCGCGCGGTGCTGGGTCGTTTGATTCCCGGTCTTGAGATCCTCACGGAACCTTTCCACAGCGTGTCGCTCGAACGCGTGCGCAGCCTGCGCCCGTCGCACATTATTCTCAGCGGACAAAGTGTTCCCTGGGACAACTACTCGCGTGAGTCACTCGCCGGCGTCTTCGACGTCATCAAACACGCGAGCCAGCCGATACTCGGCGTCTGCGGCGGACATCAGCAGATCGCCCTGGCGCACGGCGCTGAGGTTGGACTGATGGGACGTATTGAGCCAGGCGAAGGTTACGAAGGCGCCAAACGCGAGCGTGGTTTCCATCCGATCGACAACACAGGCGAAGGTCTTTTCAAAGGTCTGCCTTCAACCCTGACCGTCTGGCACAACCACTGCGACGAGGTGAAGCAACTGCCAAACGGCTTCCGCGCGACCGCCTCGAACGAAACGTGCGCGATTCAGGCGATGCAGGAAAAGGGACGGCGGGTTTACGGCGTTCAGTTTCACCCGGAACTATTCAACGAAGACCACCCCGAAGGCCGCCGGATCGTCGAAAACTTCCTCGCCCTGTAAAACACCTAGCCAACGACTCCCTTGATGCGTATTTCCCAAATTCCTTTTTACCTGTGGCTCTCGCCAGCGAAAGTTCAATAACCAGCCGATCTTCGGAATTTCCTACTTTGTCTAAACCCTGCTATTTCATCATTTGCGTCAAAAGCGTGCGATTTGTCTCACAAATATCACGGTTTTGCATTTGGACTCTCACGAACCCGTGTGCTAGCCTCCTTGCCTGGAACAACGACATTAATGCTCGTTTTTCTCAATTAGCACTACCAGCTAGTTAGATCTTTTCAGCGCACCGCATCAAGGATGCAAGCCCCCAACCTCGGCTGACTTCATTGCAGGACTCCTAGAGCCAGGGGACGAGTCATAGGAAAGAACGGACTCGCGCAGGACGCTGAAAAATAAATCGGAACGGAGACCCGAAAGTTTGAAAGTTAATTCTATCTTTAGCGGAAGCGCGTTGCTCTGTCTCGCTCTTCTTAACGGTTTTTTGATTTTTTCTGCTCGTCCACTATCAGCAGAAACTCTTCCTGCCTCCGAAGGTCAATCCCAGGCTAACAAGAATTCCAAACTCGCCGAAGAAGCTGCGGCTGCACGTGTCGCGATGGAAGCGGCGGATAAAGTTAACCTCAACGAGTCAGTTGTCGCTGAGGAGCAGTTCGTCGTCCCTCCCACTCATTACGTGGCGACGGCGTACAGCCTGCGCGGTCGGACCGCAAGCGGTCTGCCCGTCAACAAAGGAATCATCGCAGCCGATCCGCGAGTTTTGCCGCTCGGTTCGCGCGTGAAAATCGAAGCAGGCGCGTATAGTGGGGAATACCTGGTGGCAGATACAGGCGGTTTGGTGCGTGGCAAGCGCATCGACATCTGGACGCCGAGCTCGCGCGAAGCGATGCGTTTCGGACGCCGGACAGTGAAACTGACCGTGCTTCATCTCGGCGGCAAGAAGAAGTCGGCAAAAGTCGCAGTTAAGTAGCCTCCTTCAAAAATCCGTGTTTCCTGTGACGAATCACCTGGAGCACGGATTTCGTCTGTAAAGCGGCGTGTTAAGATGCGGGGCGAATGTTTCAACAAAGAATCCCGCTCGCCGAGCCTCTGGTCGAAGTCAGACGCGGAGCGATAACCGAATCGCGCCACCGTGGCCACGTTGCTGCCGTTGAACCGGACGGCAACGTGGTCGCTTCACTTGGAGCGCCGCACAACGTCACGTTCCTGCGATCGTCCGCGAAGCCGTTTCAGGCGTTGCCGCTGCTCGTGACCGGCGCTGCTGAACGTTTTGCATTTACCGACGAAGAAATCGCTCTCGCCTGCGGGTCGCACAACGGCGAACCTATTCACACGAAAATCGTCGCGTCGATGCTCGAGAAGATGAAGCTCGATCCGGAGGCGCTGAAGTGTGGCATTCACGAGCCGTATAGCGTCGAGGCTGCAGCGGTGCTGCGCGCGCACAATCAAGTGCCGAACGTGCTTCACAACAACTGTTCCGGAAAGCATGCTGGAATGCTGGCGGTCGCGTTGCATCTGGGCGCACCAATCGAGAACTACGAGACCGCGGAAAGCCCGGTGCAGATTGCGATCGCGCAAGCGGTCTCCCAGTTTACGGATGTCGCCGTGGAAGACCTGGCGGTCGGCATCGACGGCTGCGCGGCGCCGATCTTCGGCGTCAGCGTGTGGGCGATGGCGCTCGCGTATGCACGCCTCGTCGCCCCACCGGAAAGCTTCGATAAACGTACGCGTGATGCCTGCGAACGAATCGTTCGCGTCATGACAGCGTATCCGGAGTTGATAGGCGGCACCTCCGAACGGCTCGACACCGAGATCATGCGCGCAGCGGGCGGCCGCGTCGTTTCGAAAGTCGGCGCTGAAGGCGTGTACACGGCCGGAATACTTCCGTGCAAAACCTGGCCGAACGGACTCGGACTCGCACTGAAGATCGAAGACGGTGACGACAAACGCGCCCGTCCCACCGTAGTTATCGAATCGCTGCGCCAACTCGGCGTGCTCCACGACGAATCGCTCGAGGCAGTCTCTCGCTACGCCTTCTTTCCGGTGCAGAATCGGCGCGGCGACGTTGTCGGCGAGATCACAGCATCGTTTGAGCTGATCAAGCCGGGTGAGCTATGAGCACCGAAGGCGAACTGAACGAACCACCACTCCAGAGGTACGCCAATGGCCGCGTCGACGTCGATTCCGTGCCCGATGTGATCGAGTGGTTTCTGAATCACGATCAGCGCGTGGCGGTGATCAAGCACCCGTCGGTCGAGGAAGTCTTTCATTGGAAACAACAGCAGAGCCAGATGCAGGGCGAACAGGTCTTCATGTTCAATCACGCAGAAGACCGGCTTGCGATCGGCATCATCCAGGCGCTCGCCGATAATGCTTCCGAACGTGACCTGCACGCGTGGATCACGCAGTTGCTGACGGCGCTCGACACCGCGGCGAAGGCGAACGAGTCGACCGCCGAGGCCTACCAGCTTGATCTTCGCGGCGGCGGATCGATTGTGAAACAAGCCGAGAAGATTCCGTTCCAGCGTGGGCGTTCGGACTTCCTGCTCAACTGCTGGATCGAGACGTTGTGCACCGCCGAAGCGCGTGTGCTCGGCTGGTTGTACAAAGAGTTCTACGGCAGGCCTTATGCTCCCTAATCCGCCAAAATCCGCGTTGCGCGAACTGTTCCCGATCACCAAACGATACAACTACCTCAACCACGCGGCAGTCTCGCCGCTACCGCTGCCAACGCTCCAGGCGGTTGAAGCCCAGCTTAAAGACGTTCAGGAAAACGGCTCCGTCAATTTCCGAGACTGGCTCGACGTGAAAGAACAGGCGCGACAACTGCTCGCCGGTCTGCTCGGTGCGCGACTCGAACAGGTCGCGTTCGTGCGCAACACCTCTGACGCGCTCTCAACCGTCGCCAACGGACTCACCTGGAAAAAGGGCGACAACATCGTCACCTTCCGGGGCGAGTTTCCCTCGAACATTTACCCGTGGCTAAGGATCCGCGACGTCTTCGGCGTCGAGCTCCGCATGTGCGAAGAACGCGCTGGGCGTATCGAGTTCGACGACCTGGCGAAGCTGATAGACCAGCACACGCGCGTCGTAACAATAAGTCACGTGCAGTTTGCGTCCGGTTTTCGGATGGACCTGGAGCGACTCGGCCGCCTCGTTCGCCAGCACGATGCGCTGCTGGTCGTCGACGTGATTCAGGCGTTGGGGGTGTTGCCGATTGACGTTCAGGCGGAGTTGGTTGACGTCGCTGCGGGCGCCGGGCACAAGTGGCTGCTGGCTCCGGAGGGCGTCGGTTACCTGTACTTGTCCGATCGCGCCCGCGAGAGGATTCAGCCGACGCTCGTGGGGTGGATCAGCGTCCCTCAACCCGAAGACCTCCAGAACTTCGAACAGGGCTGGAGACAGGGCACGCTGGCGTGGGAGACTGGCACTGGACCAGCGGCCCTCATGTACGGATTCAAAGCCAGCCTGGAGCTTTTGACGGCCCTCGGAGTGGCCCAAACGGCGCGGTACCTCAAACAGCTCACAGACCACCTCTGCGAAGGCTTACAGTCCAAGCCATACCGCGTTGTGAGTTCGCGTCGGTCTGGAGAGAAATCTCACATCGTCTGCATTTATCCGATTGGCGGGACGTCTGCGATGGCTCTTTACGCTCACCTGAAAAAGCAAAACATCATCACTGCGCCAAGAGGTGATCGCCTTCGGATCGCCCCGCACGTCTACAACACGCACGAAGAGATGGACGCGCTGGTTGAAGCGCTGCCATGAGCGAGCGATTATCGTTCGATCGTACAGTCACTGTTGTACTAAACAGGTACGATTTTGAAGCCATTTGAGCGTTTTCGTACGGCTGGTCCATGGCGAACACCTCAGTTTTCGTGAAAAACGGCGAATCGCGGATGTTCGGTGTGACCAGGGTATTGGTGGCACGGTCGTTGCCAAAGAGGAAGACAGAACAAGAAGGGTAGATAAGGGTAAATCGGGTCAGGCTCTGAAATTGCGGTGAGTGGAGGCTTTGGGGGAGGCATCCTCTCACAAGACATAAGCAAACGATGACTCTTTTGGGGGAACGGAGCCGCGTTTGTGACGCAGTTGACGAGCAACGATAGCGGAGCTGCTGATTATCGTCTTGAAGGGGCTTGGGGGAGCCTCCCAGGAAAAGTCAGCAGCCCGCATTTTTTTGTGCGGTCTCACCACTTTCGTTACTCACAAAATCCGGGTTTAATTGCGGTCCTGAAGTAGTCGAGCGGGGTTTGTCTCTGGTGTCAATTCGTCGAGATTGAGGCGGAGCATTCCACCGGCATCGGAAAACGCATCCTGACTCTGCTGAGCGCGACGATGAGTGAACAAGAGCGCACCAGCCAGCCCACCAAGTCCCAGGCACGCTAACAACGCATAACCCGACGCTTTCACCACCGCGACGAGCACACCGAGCGTCGTGTTCACGTAATGCTGTTCCGCTTGTTTGATGATGTAAGGATTCTCGCCGAGCCACTGCACAACCTGCTCGTACTTGACCTGATCGA
>JAICGQ010000054.1 GCA_025923035.1 Pyrinomonadaceae bacterium
ACTCCGGCTAAACCTTCACGGAATCCCACCAACGACAGTTGGTGGATTGTTAAATTCCAGCCTACTACTCCGGCTAAACCTTCACGGAATCCCACCAACGACAGTTGGTGGATTGTTAAATTCCAGCCTACTACTCCGGCTAAACCTTCACGGAATCCCACCAACGACAGTTGGTGGAAGTTTCACTTAACGCGCAAGAGCAGGCAGGCAGATGAACAATCCACCCACTGACGTGGGTGGGATTTCCACAAATACCTGATCTGTCTTGTAGGTTGCAGTTGAACAATCCACCCACTGACGTGGGTGGGATTTCCTCAAATACCTGATCTGCCTTGTAGGTTTCGAGTTGAACAATCCACCCACTGACGTGGGTGGGATTTCCACAAATACCTGATCTGCCTTGTAGGTTTCGAGTTGAACAATCCGCCCACTGACGTGGGTGGGATTTCAGACCCCACGTGACGGGATTTCAAACTGTGAGACAAAGCTAATCAGTAGTAGTCGAGCATTCGATACGTCAGGACGCGGGTTTCGAAACCGCTTTGCGCAGTTCTGAAGACTTCGAGACGCTTGATCCAGTTTCCCTGAAGGTCGAGGTCGTAAGAATAAATAGTGGAACTGTAAAGATCGCCGCGCAGATCGCGCGTCGCTGCTTCGATCTCGTTGCCGTTGTCGTCGTACCTGTACCAGGTTGGTCCGGCGATGGTCCGTCCTTCCGGGTCGAAGCCGGCAGTCTCCACGACGTGTCCCTGCTCGTCGTAAACCGTGTTCCATTTCTCTTCAATCGCCCCATCATCGTCATACGTGTAGAGCACCTGCTGCGCAAGCTGACCGGTCACGCGATAACGATAGACGTACTTCCGGCTGGGCGTGCCATCGTCAAAAAACCATGACGCCTCGATTTTCTTGCCTGCGCGATCGTAGACGGGCTGGCACCTTTGCTTGATGATCAGCCCGTGAGCCAGGGTGTGCACGCACTCAAGGAGTTTTCCGGCTTCGTCGCATTTATAAACCAGCGAGCTGAGCAGTCCGCCCTTTGGATTCTGAAATACCGTCTCCTTTTTATTCCCGAACGCGTCGTACTTCTTGGAACCGACCTGCGAAAGACAGCCGGAGAGGTCGTACAGCAATTCTCTTGTTACATAACCTTCTTCATTAAAGAGGACAGTGTTGAGCGCGCGGCGCTTGTCTTCGCGCCACCGTCCGGCGTCGTACGCGAGGTTGGCTACCTCTGAGTGGGTAGACCTGACGCGTCCTTTCAGGCGATGTTTCATCCAATGAGTTCCGATAGCCATAAGTCCTCCAAACCGTTTCGAAGGCAACTTAAGACACACAAATATTCAGGCTGTCGTCGGGGTGTTGAGTGATTGCGAACCGCTTGTAAAAGACAATTGCAACCGCAAACTGTGGGAGTGATTTTGTCGGTGATGAATCGATGAAGCGTGCGCAGTTTAGTTTTGTTCAAACATGACTGTCAACGAAAATGTTCTTGTAAATAGATTGCACGATTGGTCTTACCGCGAGACCCAAGACGATCCAATTGGTCTCATAAATTAGCCTGACAGTTTTGTTTTGGCTGAGGCAAAATACGCCGCCTGCAAACGATAAATCGTCGTCGAATCGGATCTCCATAGCCGTATTGGATTTGAGGTTTAGGCTATGCCATGCACTACATCCATAAACTCTTGGTCTTACCACTCAACCTTACGAACCCGGCAAACATGCGTTTTTAGCCGTCCGACTCAGGGAGATTACAGTCATGTCTACTGACAACCCGAACAGACGAGTTTTTTGGGCTGGTTTGCTCCTAATCTTCGCGGCTTTTGGGGCAAGCGCTCAGGAATTCAGAGGATCACTCACGGGCAAGATCCTCGATCCAAACGGCGCCGTCGTACCCGGCAGCAAGGTCGACATCAAAAACGTCGAAACTGGCATCGTCTCCACTGCCACTACCGGCGAAGATGGCGCTTACAGTTTCGCACTCCTGCCGCCCGGCAAATACCAGCTAACGGTCACGAAGGAAAACTTCAACACCGCCGTGCGTGATGGTATCGAGGTTCGGGTTGCCGATCGCCTGACGCTCGACGTGCAACTGGAAATCGGTGTCACCGCGATGGTCACAACCGTCGCCTCGGGTCTAACCCTCGACACCGGCACGGTCAACACAGGCACCGTCGTCACGGGTAAGCAGATCAGCGAACTGCCGCTCACGGAAGGCACTGCGTACCAGTTAGCGACTTTGGCTCCCGGTATTGCTTACACAGGCAATCCTCTCTTTACTGGACCAACGTCCAACGGGAACCTCGCGGCCTTCCGTTCGAACGGCGCGACCGGAGCAAACCAGATCACGCTCGACGGTTCACCGAACTACGCGTTCGATGGCGGTGTTGGTTTCTCACCACCCTCCGACGCCGTGCAGGAATTCAAAGTTCAAACAAACACCTTCGACGCACAGCAGGGTTACTCCGCCGGGGCCACAGTCAACGTCGCCGTGAAAAGCGGCAGCAACGACTTGCACGGTTCCGCGTGGTACTTCAATCGCGATCGCAGCCGCACCGCCAACAACTTCTTCGGCAACCGCAGCAACCAGGTGCGACCGATTAGGACCTATCACCGTTTCGGCGGCGTGTTGAGTGGTCCAGTGGTGCTGCCGGGATACAAAGGCAAGGACCGCACGTTCTTCCTCGTTTCCTATGAACGGCTGAAAGACAACATCGCCGAACCGCAGATCTTCACCGTACCGACCGAAGCAATGCGTCGCGGTGACTTCTCCGCGCTAATCGTCAATCGAAACAACATCGCGAACGCGGCGAACACGGTGATCTTCAATCCGTTCTCCGGCACCCAAAGCGGCAACAACGTCGTGCGCACTTCGTTTGGTTGCCCGACGTCGGGCGCGTTGCCGTCAAACTCGCAGTGCAACATCATTCCGAGCAACCTGATCAATCCGGTGGCGGCAAACCTGATCAAGTTTTACCCGCTGCCGAACATCGCAGGTGTCGGCAACGGCACACAGAACAACTTCTTCTCCAACCAACTTCGCCACCAGGATTATCGTGGCTGGCTCGCGCGCATCGATCATCGCATCAGCTCGAACCAGTCGATCTTCGGCAAGTACTATCACAGCTTCAATCCCGAGGATCGTCAGGATTGGGCCGGCGTGGTGAATAACTTTCCGATCACCCAGGGTTTTGAATACCGTACCAACGACGGCGGCAACATCGACTACACCAACGCGATCAATTCGAACCTCGTGTTCGACATTCGCGTCAGTTTGAACCGCTTCGTGCAGGAACGCCGCCCCGCGCAACTGTTCGATCCGGCCCAACTCGGCTTCGCCGCTCCATCGTTGCAGGCGATGCGTGGATACCAGTACTTCCCGCGCATCATGATCAGAAACCTCGACGCCACACGCCCGATCAGATCGACGCTCGGTTCAACGCGATCCGATTGGAACGAAGGCCGCGTCCGTCCGTTCTACATGGGCTCGGTGCAGCCGACGATGACGCAGGTCGTCGATAATCACACCTTGAAATACGGTTACGACTTCCGCGTCGTGCGCGAGAACTTCAGCACCGACGCTTACAAAGGCGGGCAGTTCTTTTTTGACGGAACGTTCACAACGCCGGCTTCGAACTCCTCGACCGCACTGCGAAACGTGTTCGGCCGCGACGTCGCCGCGTTCCTGCTCGGCATTCCCACGACTGGTTCAGGCGGTAACGCGAGCCAGCTCGACAACTCGATCAACTACTCGGTCCAGTCGCTTTATCACGGCTTCTTCTTCCAGGACGACTGGCGTGTTTCCCGGAACCTGACACTCAACGTCGGTCTGCGTTACGACCTCGAGCAGGGTCTGACGGAACGCTACAACCGCATCCTTCGCGGCTTCGATCTCGGCACGCCGAGTCCGATCAATAACCAGGTCCGTGCGGCCTACACTGCGGCTTTCAATGCGAATCCGAATAACTTCGTGGTGCCACCGAGCGCGTTTCAAGTGCTTGGCGGCTACACGTTCGCAAACGAGGACAACCGCAATGTTTGGGAAGCGGACCGCAGCAACTTCCAACCGCGCATCGGCGCTTCTTACAGCCTGAACGACAAGACCGTGCTACGCGCGGGCTTCGGTGTGTTCATGGCGCCGTTCATGATTGAACCGCCCCAACAGATCGGGTTCGCCGGCACGACGCCGTTTGTGCCGTCGAACAACAACGGTCTGACGTTTGTCGCCACGCTCACCAATCCATTCCCGGCGGGACTGGCCGGCGTTCAACCTTCGTTCGGATCGAGTCTTGGTCTGCTGACCGGAATCGGCGCTGATGTGGCCAGTGACGCGACGCCAATCATCGGCTTGTTAAGAAAGAATTCGAAGTTTGTACGCGTCGTGTTCGGTATTCAACGCGAACTGCCGGGCCAGATCGTTGTCGAAGCAAACTACATCAATGCCAACGGCTACGATCTTCCTGTCAGTCGCAACGTGAACTTCGTGCCGCGCCAGTTTCTCGGCACTGACCCGGTGAGCGATACGGCAGCGAACGCTTTCCTCTCAGCTAACATTCCGAATCCGTTCCGGAACCTCGTTCCCGGCGGCAGTCCGCTGAACACCGCCGCCAACATACCGCGTGCGCAGTCGTTGTTCACCCATCCGCAGTTCACGGCTTTATGGCTGCAGGAGTACAACGGCAGCAATCGCTACAACTCGCTTCAGGTGCAGGTCAACAAGCGTTTCTCCAGTGACATGACGCTGACCTCGACGTACACGTATTCGAACCTGCGCGAGAAGGTCAACTACCTGAATCCTTCCGACACCTTATTGGAGGATCGGATTTCGCAGTTTGATCGGCCGCACCGGTTCACGTTCGCGGGCGTCTATCAACTGCCGGTCGGTCGCGGGCGCGCATTCGGCAACGACATGAACCGCGTGCTCGATGCAGTGATTGGCGGTTGGCAGTTGAACGGCACGTATGAATGGCAGAGCGGTGAACCGTTTCTGCTGACGGCGGCGAACCTCTACTTCCCCGGCGATCCGGCTACGATAACGAGTCGGCTCGGCGCTGGAGACGGTCAGGGCGGCAAGTTCGGCATCGATCGATCCGCATTCGACGCGCCGGGTCTGGTCGCGTTGTCGGGGTTCGGCGTCCGAAACGTGCCGACGACGCTCGCCAACTTGCGTAACCAGCCGTACTCAGTTGCGAACCTCTCGCTGACGAAGAATTTCAACTTCAGTGAGGGCAAGCGATTGCAGCTTCGCGCTGAAGCGTTGAATGCATTCAATCATCCGTACTTCGGCGCGGGTATCGGTCTCAATCCCGGACCGGCCGGAGCGCCGAATGCTGCTTTCGGTATCGTGACGACGCAACGAAACAACCCGCGCGACATTCAATTCGGAGCGAAGTTCACGTTTTAGAAACAAGTGTCTCTCTGTCACAGGCTCGCATGGCTGATTCTGCTCCACGGACTCTTGTCCGTGGCAGCAGTCGGCCAGACCTCGAAACACATCATCGTCGCCGCTGATGGATCGGGTAATTTCAAAACTATCCAGCAGGCGGTGGACCATGTTCCTGACGGCAACAGGCAGCGCGTCGTGATTCAGATCAAACCCGGCGTGTACCACGAGCAAGTACGGGTACACAAACCTCACGTCACCTTCCGCGGCGAGGACGCGAAGAAGACCGTCATCACCTATCGACTCAGCGCCCAACAAGCAGGAAATACGCGGCTCGCGTTTGCCGTTTACGTGAACGGAGACGACTTCCGCGCCGAGAAGGTGACGTTTGAAAACTCGTACGGTACGGGCTCACAGGCGGTCGCGCTGTTTGTCGATGCTGAGCGAGCGACGTTTGAGGACTGTCGTTTTCTTGGCTGGCAGGACACGTTGTTCGTGAATGGCAGTGGTCATTTTTTTAAGGACTGCTACATCGAAGGCCACGTCGATTTCATTTTCGGCACTGCGTCTGCGGTGTTTGAGAACTGCGTGATTCACAGCAAAGGCGCGGGTTATGTGACCGCGCATTTTCGCACCAGCAATGAAGAGAACACCGGATTCGTTTTTCTTCGTTGCCGTTTGACGGGCGAGAATACGGGCGCCGGCGTGTATCTCGGCAGACCGTGGCGGCCGTACGCGCGCGTCGTCTTCATCGATTCGTGGCTCGACGCGCACATCAAGCCGGAAGGTTGGGACAACTGGCGCGATCCGGCGCGTGAGAAGACTGCGTGGTTCGCCGAGTACAAGTCGAAAGGTCCCGGCGCGAAGCCGGCCGCTCGCGTGGCGTGGTCCAAACAGTTGACGGCGTCAGAGGCGTCGCAGTTCGCACGCCAGCGTTTTTTCAGCCGGGCGGTCAAAGGACTCACCGGCAAGGCAAATCAGGCCGTCGGGACGATCGCCTGGGCCGACGCGCAGAATAAACCGGCAGAGTGGTACGGCAGCGCAGAAGCATTGCGCATCGCCGACAACCTGCTGCTGTATCAACGCAACTCCGGCGGTTGGCCCAAGAACATCGACATGGCCAAGCCGCTCGACGCGAAAGATCTTGCCGATCTCGCGCGCGAGGCGAAGGAACAAGATTCCACGATCGACAACGGCGCGACTTACACGCAGTTGTCGTTTCTGGCGCGCGTCTACACGGCGGCCCCACAGGAGCGACATCGCGAGTCGTTTCTTAAGGGACTGGATTACCTGCTGAAAGCACAGTATCCAAACGGAGGCTGGCCGCAGTTCTATCCGCTGCGCGACGGTTACTACAAGCACATCACGTTCAATGACAACGCGATGATTAACGTCATGAAACTGTTGCGCGACGTCGCTGCTGCGAAACCGGCATACACATTTGTTGACGATGCCAGACGCGCGCGTGCGGCGAAGGCTGTTGAAAAAGGAATAGACGTCATATTGAAGACGCAGATCGTCGTGAATGGACGGCGCACCGTGTGGTGTGCGCAACATGACGAAGTCACACTGGCGCCCGCGCCGGCCAGATCGTTTGAACTCGTGTCGCTGAGCGGTGGCGAGAGCGTCGAGATCGTGCGCTTTCTGATGTCGATACAAGATCCGTCGCCGGCGGTGGTTGAAGCAATTGAGTCGGCAGTGGCGTGGTTCGAGCAGTCGCGGTTAAAAGACGGAGCGACCTGGGCGCGGTTCTATGAGATTGGCACCAACCGCCCCATCTTCGCGGGACGTGACGGCGTGGTTAAATACGACGTCAGCCAGATCGAGGAAGAGCGGCGCACGGGTTACGCATGGTTTGTAGATGCACCGGCCAAGTTGTTGAGCAAGGATTACCCCGAGTGGCGGAACCAGAGATCCAAAACAGCTAAATGACGACACGACGCGAATTCATCAAGCAAATGGCCTTGAGCGGAACAGCGCTCGCTCTGGAACCACAACTGAGCGCGTTCGGCACGAGCGCAGCAGCCGATCCGTGGGAAACCGTAATGCCGGCGATCCGCAAACGCATCAAACCGCCTCAGTTTCCCACCCGCACTGTTTATGTGAACCGGTATGGCGCAAAGGGCGACGGCAAATCCGATTGCACCATCGCTTTTCGCAAAGCGATCGATGCGTGTTCGAAAGCAGGCGGCGGGAGAGTTGTCGTTCCCGAAGGCACGTACCTGACGGGCGCGATTCATCTCAAGAGCAACGTCAATCTCCACGTCTCGGAAGGCGCCACGATCAAGTTCAGCACTAACCCGAAAGACTTCTTACCAGTGGTGTTCTCGCGTTGGGAAGGCGTCGAGGTTTTCAACTACTCGCCGTTTATCTACGCCTTCGAACAACGGAACATCGCGATCACCGGCAAAGGCACGCTCGACGGGCAAAGCAATCCGGAACACTGGTGGCCCTGGAACGGCCGTCCGCAGTACGGCTGGAAAGAAGGAATGCCGCTCCAGCGTCCCGATCGCAACGCGCTCCTCGCGATGGCGGAGAAAGGCGTTCCGGTTCGCGAACGCGTCTTCGGCGAGGGTCATTATTTACGGCCGCAATTCATTCAACCTTATCGCTGTCAGAACGTGCTGATCGACGGCGTCCGCATCCGCAATTCGCCGATGTGGGAGATTCATCCGGTACTGTGCCGGAACGTGACCGTGCAAAACGTGCACATCAGCAGCCATGGACCAAACAACGACGGCTGCAATCCTGAGTCGTGCGTCGACGTGTTGATTCAGGACTGTTACTTCGATACCGGCGACGATTGCATTGCGATCAAGTCGGGTCGCAATGCAGACGGGCGGCGGCTCAAAGCGCCAACGGAAAACATCATCGTGCAGAACTGTCTGATGAAAGACGGTCACGGCGGAATCACCGTCGGCAGCGAGATCTCGGGCGGCGTGCGAAATCTTTTCGCGCAGGATTGCCGGCTCGACAGTCCCAACCTCGATCACGCCCTACGCGTGAAGAACAATGCGATGCGCGGCGGGCTGCTCGAAAACCTGCACTTTCGAAACATCGAAGTCGGGCAGGTGGCCCATGCGGTGATTACGATCGACTTCAATTACGAAGAAGGTGCGAAAGGATCGTTCACGCCCGTCGTTCGCGATTACACTGTCGATCGCCTGCACAGCACGAAGAGCAAGCACGCGCTCGACGTGCAGGGTTTGCCGGGCGCGCCCGTCATCAACCTGCGTCTGACGAACTGCACGTTCGACAACGTTGCTGCCGGCAATGTGGTGAGGAACGTGAAGGACGCAACGCTCGATAATGTCAAGATCAACGGAAAAACCGTCGACGTGGTTTGAAACACGGATCGCCGGCCTTACAATGAGAACAGCTAAATGAGCCAGGCAAACGCCAACATCTTCAAAACGATCGATGCGGAGCGGCGCGGGACGACATTCGAAGAGGTCGTATCGCAGCTTCGCGAAATGATTCATAAGGGCGAGCTGCGGCCGGGTGATCGGCTGCCGCCGGAACGTGACTTAGCGAAGCGGCTCGGCGTCAGCCGCCCGACGTTACGCGCGGGCATCAGTTCGCTGGCCGCGGTCGGCGTGCTGCAACCACGTCGCGGCGCAGGCACGTTTGTAGTCGAAGCTGAAGGACCACCGGCACTCGACAGTAGTCCATTGCGCCTGATGGCTGCGCTGCAACGGTTCACGCCGGCAGAGATGTTTGAAGCGCGCCGCTCCCTGGAGATGGCGATCGCGGCGCTCGCGGCGGAGCGTGCGACCGGTGAAGAGATGGCCCAAATGTCAGAAGAGATCGCCGGCATGTTTGCGTCGCTCGATGAGCCCGAACAGTTCCTGGTCCACGACATGCGGTTCCATCAGACGGTCGCCGCCGCGTCAGGCAATCGGATCCTGACGGCGTTGATGAACATGGTGGCGACGATCCTTTTCGAAGTGCGCCGCAAGACAGTCAAACGTGCACGCGACTTGAAAGAGTCGGCCGAGATGCACCGCGCAATTTACCGCGCCATTCGCGATCGCAATCCCGCAGCCGCACGCGACGCGATGCGCGATCACCTCATGCTGGCCCAAAAAGCTCAGGAAGAGGAAGAGAAATCGGGTTGAGGGCCTTGACCTCGATCTTAGTGCTTGGTGCTTTGTTCTTTGTATGCCTCGCCAGCGAACAAAGCACAAAGAACCAGGAACAAAGAACCAACGCTCTCTGGTACACAAACCCGATCATCGACGCGGATTATTCGGATCCTGACGTGATCCGCGTCGGCGATGATTTTTATCTCACGGCGTCGAGCTTCAACTGCGTTCCCGGTCTGCCGATCCTTCACTCAAAAGATCTCGTCAACTGGAAGATCATCGGCCACGCGCTACAGGAACAACCGCCGCTCGACGAATTCGACCGTCCGCAACACGGCAAGGGCGTATGGGCGCCCGCGATCCGTTATCACAACAACGAGTTCTACATCTTCTACGGCGATCCTGATTTCGGCATTTACATGGTGAAGGCGCGCAACGCCGCCGGACCGTGGTCTACGCCTTTATTGATCAGAAAAGCGCGCGGTTGGATAGATCCGGCGCCGTTCTGGGACGACGACGGCAATGCCTACCTGGTCCATGCCTGGGCCAACAGCCGCTCCGGCATCAAAAGCATTCTCACGATCAATCGCATGAGTGCAGACGGAACACGACTGCTCGACGACGGGAAGACGGTCTTTGACGGCCGCGTTCACCATCCGACGATCGAAGGACCAAAGCTCTACAAACGCAACGGTTACTACTACATCTTCGCGCCCGCGGGCGGCGTCGCTACCGGCTGGCAGACTGTCCTGCGTTCGAAAAACATCTACGGCCCGTACGAAGATCGCATCGTCATGGATCGCGGGGACACGATCATCAACGGACCGCATCAGGGCGGCTGGGTCGAATTGAGATCGGGCGAGTCGTGGTTCGTACACTTTCAGGATCGAGGCGCAAACGGTCGCGTGGTCCACCTGCAGCCGATGGAGTGGAAAAACGATTGGCCCGTGATCGGAGTTGACGCTGACGGCGATGGCAAAGGAGAACCGGTCGCGAAGTATCGCAGGCCAAACGTTGGTCGCGAGTATCCCGCGCAAGCTCCGCAGACGAGCGACGAGTTCGCTTCGAATAAACTAGGGTTGCAATGGCAGTGGCATGCCAACCCGGTTGCGGATTGGATGCGACTCACTCAAGGGCGACTCAGGTTGAACACGGTCGCGCAAGACTCAGCAAACCTTTGGACCGCTCCAAACTTGCTGCTGCAAAAATTTCCAGCGCGAGGGTTCACCGTTACCACGTTGATCGACGGATCGCATTTGCGTGAAGGTGAACGAAGCGGCCTGCTGATCATGGGCCGCGACTACTCGTACATCGCGATCGATGACGGGCGCCTGGTTCGAATGACTTCAACTGACGCTGCAAAGGGCTTGCCCGAAACGGAAAACGCAGCGGTCCAGTTGAAAACCAAATCCGTGTTTCTGCGTGTTTCGGTTGCAGAGGGAATATGTCTGTTCAGCTACAGCACTAATGGGAAGAAATTCGAGCGGCTGGGCGATGTCTTCGTGGCGAAACCCGGTGTGTGGATCGGGGCAAAGGTAGGTCTGTTTTCAGTTGGCCCGGGAGACGGCTACGCAGATTTCGCCTGGTTCAGGTTCGCGCCTCCTCGACAATCCTCACGAACTCCCGCGCGCGTTCAGTAATCACTTGCGACTGACCTTCGCGGATGGCTTTCACGTCCACGAGATCCGCACCCACGCCTAGAGCACTCGCACCCGCTTTAATAAAATCCGCCGCCGTCTTCAGCGATACGCCTCCAGTCGGAACGAGTTCGATCTGCGGCAACGGCGCTTTCAACGATTTGATGTAACTCGCGCCACCGACGGCGCCCGCCGGAAACACCTTCACAAAATCGGCGCCTGCGGACCACGCCTGGACCACCTCCGTCGGCGTCAACGCCCCTGGCATCACGGCAATGCCGTATCGCCGGCACACTTCAATCGTCTCGAGGTTCAACGACGGACTCACGACAAACCGCGCCCCGGCGAGGATGCACGCGCGCGCCGTTTCACCGTCGAGCACGGTGCCCGCCCCGACGACAGCTTCATCGCCATAGCGCTTCGACACTTCTTCGATCACACCAACCGCACCTGGTACGGTCATCGTAATCTCGAGTATCGAAATGCCCCCTTCGCGAATGGCATCGATCGCCTTCATGGCCTCGGCGGCAGACTGCGCCCGCACCACCGGAATGATGCCGATATCGCGAATTGTTTGTATGACTGCAGCTTTAGACATCAGCGATCCGCCCTCGCCGTTCCACCTTTCATCACGCGCTCGACTTCCGCCAGCGTCGCCATCGTCGTATCACCCGGCGTCGTCATCGCCAGCGCGCCGTGCGCCGCGCCGCATTCAACGGACCACTGCGGTCCGCGTTCGGTCAACAACCCGTAAATGAGTCCGGAAGCAAACGAATCACCGCCGCCGACACGATCCAGTATCTCCAGATTCTCGCGAACCGGCGCGCGATAAAGCTCGCCGGCCGTGTAACACACTGCGCCCCAATCGTTGATCGTCGCCGTTTTCGCGTTGCGCAAGGTCGTCGCGACGATTTTGAAATTAGGAAACTCCGCGACGGCTTTTTCGATCATGCGGCGAAAGTTTTCGACGTCCAGTTTCGAATGATGTTCGTCGAGTCCCTCGACTTCGAAGCCAAGTGCCGCCGTAAAGTCTTCCTCGTTGCCGATCATCACGTCCACGAGCGGCGCCAGTTCACGATTGACAGCGATGGCTCGTTCGCGGCCGCCGATCGAGCGCCACAACGAGTCGCGATAATTCAGATCGTAGGAAATGAGCGTGCTGTGTTTCTTCGCGACCTGCATCGCTTCACGCGCGACCGCGGGCGTCGTTTCGGACAAGGCACAGAAGATACCGCCGGTGTGAAACCAGCGCGCGCCCTCCTGACCGAACACCTTCTCCCAATCGATATCGCCCGGCTGCAACTGCGACACCGCCGTGTGCCCGCGATCGGAGCAGCCCGCTGCACCACGCACGCCAAACCCGCGCTCCGTGAAGTTCAAGCCGTTGCGTACTGTGCGCCCCACGCCGTCAAACTTCACCCACTTCAGATGCGATTGGTCCACGCCGCCCTGGTAAATCAGATCCTGGACCAACCGTCCGACGGCGTTGTCGGCGAGCGCGGTAACGATCGCCGCGTCCATTCCGAAACAACGCTTCAAGCCACGCGCGACGTTGTATTCACCGCCGCCTTCCCAAACCTGAAAACTGCGCGTGGTGTGAACGCGTCCCTCGCCCGGATCGAGACGCAGCATCACCTCGCCGAGCGACACGACGTCCCAGCGGCACTGCGATTTATCTTTGATCTGCAACTCGCCCATTGCGTCCCAATAAAAACCCACAAACAACCCCGATAACGATACCGACACCGCCCGCGATGATCATGTACTCAAACAACGCCTGGCCCGTCACGCGCATGATCAGTCCGCCGAGCCAACCAACAAATGAACCTAAAATCAGGCCGACAAAACCAAATCCGACGATCGTGCCTACGGACAGCGCTCCCGGCCCGCGTTCGACGTCGTCGACCTGTTCGAGTCGCGGCACGAGCAGATGAATTATCGCCAAAGCGATCAGATACAAAGTGCCGGCGATCGTGAACACGATCGAGTAGTTCTGTCCGGTGCTCTGGAGAATGTAACCGGTGCCTACCGCCATCGTGGCGCCACCCAGCGCGCCCGCCATGCCGCCGATGCCGACGACGGAACCGACCGCGTTACGCGGAAACATGTCTGACGTCGTCGTGAACAGGTTGCACGACCAACCCTGGTGCGCCGCTGCGGCGAACCCGATCAGGATGGCCGCTACCCAGATGTTCGTGATCTGCGACGCGAAGATTATGGGCGTGACCGCAATTGCACAGATCAGCATCGCCGTCTTCCGCGCGCGGTTGATGGTCCAACCACGCTTGATCAGCGCCGACGACAACCAGCCACCGCCAATGCTGCCGAAGTCGGCAATCACGTAGATGATGATCAAAGGTGGACCAACGGCAAGCAGATCGATCTTGTACTGCTCGCGAAAGAAGCTCGGAATCCAGTAGAGATAGAACCACCAAACCGGATCGGTAAGATATTTCCCGATCGCAAAAGCCGACGTTTGCCGGTGTGGAACCAGCCGGACCCACGGAATCTTCGCCGCCGGAGGATCCGGTGGATCGCTTTGAATGTGGGCCAACTCAGCGGGCGAAACTTTCGGATGCTCTTCCGGACGCCGGTACATCGGCAACCAGAACACCAGCCAGATAAACCCGACTGCGCCGGTGACGATAAACGCCATTTGCCAGCCCCACGTCGCGGCGATCCACGGGACAGTCAACGGCGCAACGATCGCACCCACGTTTGATCCCGCATTGAACAGGCCGGTCGCAAACGCCCGCTCTTTCTTCGGAAACCACTCGGCGACGGTCTTGATCGCCGCCGGAAAATTTCCCGCCTCGCCGAGGCCCAGCGCAGCGCGGGCCACTCCGAAGCCAAAAGGCGTGCGCGCCAGCGCATGGCCCATCGCGGCGATGCTCCACCAGATCAGAGCCAGCGCATAACCCGCGCGCGTGCCGATACGATCCATCAAGCGGCCCGCGAGCAGCAGCCCGAACGCATACGCGGCGTTAAAAGCGGCGACGATGTTTCCGTAATCGACTTCGGTCCAGCCAATCGCTTCGGGCCGTTGCAGATCCTTCGCGAGAATGCCAAGCACCTGGCGGTCGACATAGTTCACGGTCGTCGCGAAAAACAGCAGCGCGCAGATCACCCAGCGATAACGGCCGATGCGTTGGCCCACCGTCTCAACAGTGGCCACGGTTGAATCCTGCGATGGCGTCGTTTTTGGAGGCACCGCAGTGGCATTCGCGATCTCGTCCATGTTGTCTCGACTCCTTGGAGGTTATTGATTTACGCCACTTGCCAGGAATCCACCGTCGACGGCGATGATCTCGCCGGTCACAAAACTCGCCGCATCGGAAGCCAGAAAGATCGCGGCGCCCGCCAGTTCTTCGACGTTGCCGAAACGACGCATGGGCGTGCGCAACAGAAACTCGCGGCCTCGTTCCGTTTCGTCGAGCAACTTTGTATTCAGCGCGGTGCGAAAAACACCCGGCGCGATCGCGTTGACGCGAACGCCGCGGCTGGACCACTCGATCGCCAACGATTTTGTAAGCGAACCGACAGCGGCTTTGCTCGCGGAGTAAGCCGCGACCTCAAATAACGCGACAAAGGTTGAAAGCGAAGCGATGTTGATGATGCTGCCCGACTCGCGTTCGAGCATGTGTTTGCCGAACACCTGGCAGGCGCGCAGCGTGCCGGTGAGGTTGGTATCGATGATGGCGTTCCACTCGTCTTCCGGGTAATCGATCGTAGGCGCGCGTTTGGTGCGGCCGGCGGAATTGACGAGTATGTCGACCTGGCCGAAGGCCTCGAGCGACGCCGCCAGCACATGCTCCAGGGAGGCGCGCTCAGCGACATCAGACGTGACCCGCAACGAACGGCGTCCTAACTCTTCGATCTCGCGCGCGGCGGCTTCGACTTGTTCGGCGCGGCGAGACGTGGGAACGACGTCAGCGCCCGCCTGAGCAAACCCATGGGCGATCGCCCGTCCGATACCCGAAGTGCCGCCAATAACGACGGCTACCTTGCCTTTGAGTTCCAGAGGCGAATAAGTCATAGGATTGGACTTTTTCTTTATCCCCGAATGTGACAACAGATCACACGGGTTTATCTCGTGCAATCCCTGGGATTGCGTTCCGAACCGAATTGGAAAAGGTTAGACCACTTTTAGAAAGTGCGCATACTGTGTATCACCGCCCCTCTTCTGTCGTCAAGCACAAAAAGTCGCGTCCTGATTTACGATTAGGCGGTCTTTCCACCGTCTGTTTCGAGGGAAAATGTTGCTTGTGTAGTCGCGGTCTGCGTGGTAAAGTCTTGCTTCCTTTGTGAAATTGGTATTACCAAATGTCCGCGACCAGTAAACAAATCATTCGGCGTCGTTTGGTAGGAGGAAACGTCTGGCTTTCCCACGACGCGTCCGAGCCCGGCTACGTTGCAACGCTTCCGGTCCGCGAACTTCCCTATGAAGTGCAGCCTTCCGAGGAAGCCGTCGGACGTGCGATGCTCGACGAAATCGCGACCGCAGCCGCCACAAAAGATGGTTCGCTCGTCATTATTATCGTCGGCGGCCGCGGCGGACAGGCGCTCCACCGGATACTCGGCGAAATGGCGAAGACCAGCGATCACGATGAACTGCTCGGTCGTCTCCACGTTTTCACACAGGACGCGCTCGCGCCTTTGCGCATGGATAACGGGCTCAGTTTCGTGCGCGACTTCGAGCGATTACTCGGAGCCGACTTCTTTCGCAAAGTGAAAAGCTTTACGTCGATGCGCACTGACGCCGAAGATCTCGAAGCGGAATTGGCAGGCTACGTTGAACGCCTCGAATCGTTGGGAGGAATCGATATCTTCTTCCTCGGACTCGGTCCGGAAGCCGGTGGAGCGTCACACTTGTGCTACGTCAAGCCCGGTTCCGGCGCGACTTACGGCGACGTCGGCGGGCTGATTCCGCTCTCCGAATCGATTCTCGAGCATCATATTAAGAAGTTTAAAGCCGGCGGCGCCGTCGTGACTGAAACTGACGAAGCAGAGTGCCGCGCTGCCACGCATATTCTGACATTGGGGCCGGCTGCAATTCTGGGCGCGCGGCGCGTTGTGCAGTCGATCGTCGACGCCGACACTGCGCCCGCGAAGGTTGAGAGTTATCGCCAGTTATTGAATACAGAAATTACGGCCGACGCCGATGCGCGGCAGAAGCAATTGGATCAAAACCCCGGGCTTTGGTTGCGAGTTCATCCAAACGTCCGCTCGTTGATACTACAGAACGTCCTGGAAACAGGAACTTAGTACTTTGTACTTAGTGCTTTGTATGAACTTCGAAAATACAAAGAACAAAGTACGAAGACCAAAGCACGAATCCTATGTCGAGCGTTCAAACGCCTTCGTCACTAAGTGAGTTCGCGATCATCGTCGATCCGAATGACAACGTCGCCGTCGTCAAGAAAGCGACGTCTGCCGGATTGGAACTGGTGCTCCCTGACGAATCGCTGATCGAAGTTCGCGCAGCCGTCCCGCCGGGCCATCGCTTCTCCACGAAAGACATTCCCGCCGGCGAGTTTGTGCTTCAGTTTGGACAGCCAATCGGAACCTCCCTCGGCATCAACCAAGGCGAACAGATTACGCACGACAACATGACGGACGACGTTCCGATCGTCCGCGACCTGCCGGAAAACCTGCACACGCCCGAACCCGATTACTTCCCGATCGACGAGCGCGCCACGTTTATGGGGTTCCGGCGGCCTGATGGTCGTGTCGGAACGCGCAACTACGTTCTGATCGTGCCGACCAGCATGTGCGCGAGTCATGAAGCGACGCAGATTTCGACGATTGCCGAGTTCACGATTTACGATCGCCAGAAGTATCCGAACGTCGACGGCGTCGTGGCGATTCCGCACAACAAAGGCTGCGGTTGCCAGGATGGCTCGACGATCGACGTCATGCTGCGCACGCTATCGAACTACGCGGACCATCCGAACGTCGGCGGCGTGATCCTGATCGATCTCGGTTGTGAGAAGACGAACCTTTCGCAGGTTGAAAGATACTTGTTGAAACGCGAGAAGGCGTTCGACAAGCCGGTGGCGAAAATCGGCATCCAGGAAGTTGGCGGCACGCAGGCCGCGATTCAACGCGGGCTGAAGGAAGTCGAACAGATGTTGCCGCTCGTCAACGACATCACTCGCGAAGAATGCCCCGTCAGCGAACTGGTGCTCGGCGTGAAGTGTGGTGGTTCCGACGGTTTTTCCGGGATCTCGGCCAATCCATCGCTTGGTCGCGCCGCGGACCTGCTCGTCCGTTCGGGTGGAACGGTTTTGATAACTGAAGTGCCCGAGTTCTGCGGCGCCGAACATCTGCTCGCGGGCCGTGCGAAGGACGTCGAAACCGGACGGGCCGTTTATCGACTCGTCGATTGGTACAAGGAATATGCGTCGAAGTTCGGCGCGGTGCTCAACAACAATCCGAGTCCCGGCAACGTCGCAGGCGGACTGCTCAACATCACGATCAAATCGTTAGGTGCAATCGCGAAGGCCGGTACGACACGCGTCGAAGGCGTGATCGAATATGCCGAGACACCAAAGAGTCGCGGCTTGAACCTGATGCAGGGACCGGGATACGACCAGGAGTCGACGCCGGGTTTGGTCGGCTCAGGTGCGACCGTCGTCGTGTTTACGACCGGGCGCGGCACGACGATCGGCAACGCGATTACTCCCGTGATCAAGTTGGCGTCGAACACTCCGGTGTTCCAGCGAATGGCGAACGATCTCGATCTGTCGGCCGGCGGCGTAATCGACGGCACTGAGACGATCGACGAAGTGGGCCAACGCGTTTTTGAGCGAGTGGTGGAAGTCGCGAGTGGACTTCAAG
>JAICGQ010000055.1 GCA_025923035.1 Pyrinomonadaceae bacterium
CCCGGAGACAGTCGTTCCAAACCCGCCTTGGCCGCCGTCAATCCGACGAGTGAATGGGTTAAGTTGTCCATTCCCCTGCTGGTGGCGCCGAAGAATCAACCTAGTAACGACGTAGGGGGCGCTTCAGGTGGGAGTTGCGCGTGACGATCGGGATCGAGTTTCTTCAACTCGTCCTCTGCTTCGCGTGCCGCCGACGACACTGGCGCCGGCTTGTTATCTGCGTCTTTGGCCTTACGGGCGGAATCGACGATGTTGAACAGCAGATCAGCAGCTTCCTTCTTCTTTCCCTGCTTCTCGTAAACCTTCGCGAGCTTGAGATTTGCGGTTTCGGCAGTGATCGTGGAGCCGTTCAACTTTGCGAGATCGCTGTAGAGCTGGGCAGCTTCGTCGAGTTTGCCGTCGCTCTCTTTAGTCTGCGCGAGCGCAAACTTCGAGAGCGCCACGACCTCAGGGACGCTGCTGTTTTGCAGTTCAACCAGCTCGGTAATGCCTTTCGGACGATCGATGGAGAGACGGTTGGAAGCGATGAAGTAGCGCGCCTGAGCGCGGTAGGGATCGCCGTACTTCGCTGCGACCTTTTCAAACTCTTCGATTGCTCGTTGGGAACGTTCCTGTTCGGTATTGAAAGTTTGCGTTGTATCCGGGAGGCCCGGCATCGGGGCGCCGATGTTTGCGGTGGAGATGGTGATCGCCCGTCCGAGCGCCTGTCGCGCTTCGTCGGCTTTTCGATTGCTCCATTTGACGAAGAACAGTACGAGCAATGCGACGACGACGAGTCCGGCGAGGCCGTAAAGGATCTGTCGGCCGCGGCCTTCGAGCGCGTTGCCCAGCCGGTCAAATAAACTCATCGTCGTGTCGCGGAACCGGTCATGTTGCAGTTCCCGGACGCGCTTCTTCTTGTACTTTGCCACTTAGTAATCCTCTTGCAAGCCAACATAGTCGGCTGCGTTCTGTTGGGTGTATGATAACGAAAACCGTCACTCTAATGGCGCGTATGAAAAGTTGTCAAGGCAGGCGAACTACCTTCGTTTGCCGCAAAACCGCATCTAAGAAATTGGTGAATTTTCTTCGGGAACAAAAAAAGTGGGTCCGGTGTCTAAAGGGCAGCCTGTCCGGGAAAGGGCAAAATTTAGTAACTGCTCGGATTCCCGCCCCAGGGGGTAATCGGTGAGCTACGGAGAGCCAATAGCCCTCCGCGGGCAAATGGAACTAGAGCAGGTTGCGACGGCGACCATAGCCGATGCTCGGCCAGTTGAAGATCAGTTCATTGAAAGATTGAAGCGCAGCGACCCGGCCGCCTTCGAAACCCTGGTGCACGAGCGTTCCGGTGAGATTTACGGCCTGCTTTACCGGTTGACCGAGAACACGGAAGAAGCTCGCGACCTGACTCAGGAAACATTCCTGCGGGCCTTTCAGAGCATCGGGCAGTTTCGAGGGGAATCGGATCTGCGGACCTGGATTTATCGCATCGCCATTAATCAAGCCCGAAACCGTTGGCGATGGTGGCGGCGGCGACATCGTGATTCAACAGTCTCGATCGATGCCGCGGAAGCGAATGGACATTCGGCCGTTATTGCCAAACTGAGTTCGGGCAATGCCGGTAATCCGGAGCACGGCGCACTCGCGCACGAACGTGAACGGGCGTTGAGAAAGGCGTTGAGTGGGTTGCGGCGCGTTTATCGAGAAGCAGTTGTGCTGCGCGACATTGAAGGTTTTGCTTACGAGGAGATAGCGGTCGCACTCGACATCAGTGTGGGAACTGTTAAGTCTCGACTGGCGCGTGGACGCCAGGAACTCCGGCGCAAGCTGGAAGGATCTTTGTAATTGCCGATTGCCAATTGCCAGGTGCCGATTTGAAAGTGAACGCCGCGAAAGAGGTTCATTCGGTCGTCGGCAATCGACAATTGGAAATGACAGGATGGCTGACCCGCCCCGGCTCACGAAACTCGGTGCCAAATGGGTCGAAGTGAGAAAACGGCGGGGTCAAGGCTTCCGAAGTGGCGTGAAGAGGGCGTATTGAAAACGTGGCCAGCAACACCCGTTGAAGCATCGCTCACTCAAGCCTGAAGGGGTTGCCCTAAACTTGTCGGAGTTGCTTCTTTCGAAAAAAGGGAGCAGCCGGGGTCGGTCAGCCATCCGGATTGGTCTTAAGAAGTCCTATGTTGTGCGAAGAAACCAGACAGTCGCTTTCGTTGTACGTTGACGATTGTGTGTCTCTGCCGGCCCGCGTGGCGATCGATGATCATTTGAATCGCTGCCCGGTATGTCGAGCGGAAGTCGCCGAACTGCGGATGTTAACTCGCGGTCTCGGCCTAATGGCCCGCCCGACACCTCCTGCCGACTTGGCGATCTCGATTTCCAACGCACTCTACATCGAAGCAGCGGCTCGCAAGCAGGCTCCGAATCCTCCACTTATTCAGCGCATCTCGCACTTCATTCAACCGCGAGTGATGCCGTACACGGTCGGGACTTTCGCGTCCGTGATCATGTTCTTCCTGATGTTTACTGCGCTTCGCCCGCACTTCGTCGCGCTACGTGAAGCAGCAGCGCAACGACATGCGTATCTCATGCTGGACACAGGTGAATTTGGACACGACGACCTGGTAGCCCTTGGCTATTACGATTTGAACCAGCCCGTAACGCCTGAATCCCTTGCCGCGGAGCGAGCTCCATACGGATCACAGTCGCCGAGTCTCAATCCCGCGGGTGCGTTGGCAGCGTTGACGCGGTCTTATTCAAGAGAAAACTATGACGTCGCCGATGACGACATGCTGGTGGGCATCGACGTGTTTAGTAACGGCGCTGCTTCATTGGCTGATGTGGTCCATCCACCACGCGACCTTCGCATGCTGAACGAATTCGAAACTGCGTTGCGCCAGAATGCTGCTTTCGTCAAAGCTTCCCTCGACCGTCGTCCCGACACGATGCGCGTCGTATTCTGGTGTCGCGGCGGCGCCGTCCAGAAGATCGAAATCGACGACCGCAACTAACTCACCACCTTCATTCGTGTCATCCGCATTGCGGTTCTCGACCCTCGCTTGACGCACCGCACGTCGCATGCTAGTTTGCGGCTTCACCTTTATTTACTGATAAAAATAGCGTGACGCCTCGAAGCAAGCCGCGCGGGTGACTAATTTGACCGCTACAGGGCCGCAACTAAAACGTACCCCACTCAACGACGCCCACCGGCAACTCGGTGGACGCATGGTCGATTTCGGCGGCTGGGACATGCCCGTCCAGTATCCCGCCGGAACGATCGAAGAACATCTGCGCACGCGCACACACGCAGGATTGTTTGATGTCTCGCACATGGGCGAAATCGACGTGCGCGGCAGCGACGCGATCGCGTTCGTCAATCGTCTTACTGCAAACGACGTCACGAAACTAGTCGACGGCCAGGCGCAGTACTCCGCACTGACGACGCCGCAGGGAACCGTGATCGACGATCTGCTCGTCTATCGTGTCGCGGGCGATCATCTGTTGCTCGTCGTCAACGCCGGAACTACTGATAAAGACTGGGAATGGATCAAGTCGCACCACAGTGGCGAATCAGTTGCGCTGCGGAACGCGAGTGCTGAGTATTGCCAAATCGCGCTGCAAGGACCCGACGCCGAGTCGATTCTGCAGCCACTCACAGACGTGCCGCTCTCCGAGATCAAGTATTACCACTTCCGTCCGGGAACTGTTGACGGCGTGAGCGGCATCGTTTCGCGTACCGGTTACACAGGCGAAGACGGTTTCGAAGTCTACGCACCGGCCGATCGCGCAGAACAACTCTGGAACAAGATGCTCGATGCGGGCAAAACAGGCACGCCAACCGGCGTGCTTCCCTGCGGACTCGCCGCGCGGAATACGTTGAGACTCGAAGCCGGAATGGCTCTCTACGGTCACGAGATCGACGAAACGACCACGCTGCTCGAAGCAAACCTCGGCTGGATTTGCAAACTCGACAAGGGCGACTTCATCGGCCGCGAAGCGTTGGCCCAACAAAAGGAAGCGGGCATCAAGCGCAAACTCGTCGGTTTTGAAGTAACAGAACGCGGCATCGCGCGCGACGAACAGGACGTGCTCGTCGACGATGAAAAAGTTGGCAAAGTAACGTCGGGCAGTCCCGCGCCATTTCTGAAGAAGAACATCGGAATGGCGTACGTGCCCGTTGGCTACGCGTCCGTCGGACAGGAGATCAAGATCGACGTTCGCGGCAGACTTGTGGGGGCGCAGCTCGTTAAGACGCCGTTCTACAAACGCACTAAATAATTCTCAAACTAGTTGGAGGAACCATGGCAAACGTTCCAGAAGACCTGCACTACAGTAAAGACCACGAGTGGGTCAGGGTAGAGGGTAATGAGGCGATCATCGGCATTACCGACTACGCTCAAAACTCCCTCGGCGACGTAGTGTATGTCGAGTTGCCAAAAGCAGGCGACGAGTTTAGCGCCAGCGAATCGTTCGGCTCGGTTGAATCAGTCAAAGCAGTGTCAGAGATCTTCACGCCGGTGTCCGGCGTTGTTACGAGCATCAACGAGTCGCTCGCGGACGAACCGGAAAGCGTTAATTCGGATCCTTATGGCGCCGGTTGGATGGTGCGAATGCGCATGTCGAGCCCGGGCGAAGTCGACAGCTTGCTGACAGCCGCGGAGTACGAAGATTTTACGAAAGCTGAGAGCGAATAATCTTGCGCTACATTCCTAACTCGCCGGAAGAGCGCAAGGAGATGCTTGAGGCCATCGGGCTCAAATCGGCCGAAGACCTATTCGATTCAATTCCTCAAGACTTGCTCCTCAAGCGGGCCCTCAACACACCCGCTGCCCTCTCGGAGATCGAATTACTCAGTCGCTTTGAACGAATGGGTAGACGCAACGCGGCGGCTCGCAGGCCGAGCTTCCTCGGCGGCGGCGCTTACGCTCACTACATCCCGACGATCGTCGATCACATCCTCTCGCGCTCCGAGTTTTTCACTGCGTACACGCCGTATCAACCCGAGATCTCACAAGGCACGCTGCAAACGATCTTCGAGTTTCAAACGCTCGTGTGCCAGTTGACGGGGATGGACCTGGCGAATGCGTCGATGTACGACGGTTCGACGGGACTTGCTGAAGCAGTGTTGATGGCGGAACGCGTCACGCGACGTTCGAAAGTGATCGCATCGAGCGCCGTGCACCCGCAGTATCTCGAAGTCGTCAAGACTTACGTGCAACACGCGGGCATCGATCTGGAACTCGCGGCGTTCGACAACGACACCGGCCAGTCAGCCGCAGGGTTAGCCAACGCCGTCGACGATCAAACAGCGGCAATCGTGGTCCAATCACCAAACTTCTTCGGCTGCGTCGAGGATGTTGCGGCCCTCGCCGAGGCCGCGCACGCGAAAGGCGCGTTGCTCGTCGTTTGCCTGACTGAAGCGATGTCGCTCGGACTGCTGAAATCGCCAGGCGCTTGCGGCGCTGACATCGTAGTCGCCGAAGGTCAGTCGTTTGGTGTGCCGCTGTCGTTCGGCGGACCATACGTCGGGCTCTTTGCCACCCGCGACAAATACGCGCGCCAGATTCCGGGACGGCTCGTCGGCGAAGCATACGATAAACACGGACGCCGCGGTTTTGTGCTCACACTCGCGACCCGCGAACAACACATTCGCCGCGAGAAAGCGACGTCGAACATCTGCACCAACGAAGGTCTGATCGCACTCGCCGCCACCGTTTATCTCGAAACGATGGGGCGTCGCGGCATTCAGGAAGTCGCCCATCAATGCCTGCAAAAAGCAGCTTATGCTGCGCGACGCATCGCATCGATCAAAGGCTTTTCACTTCCCTTCTCGGGACCTCGTTTCAATGAGTTCGTCGTTCGTGGTCCACTCGACGCAGGCGAACTGCTTGCGCGTCTGGGTAAAGACAAAAGCATCGAGGGCGGCATTCCGCTGTGGCGATACTTTTCAGATCGGCCCAACGATTTTCTCGTCTGCGTCACTGAGATCAACAGCCGCGCCGAGATCGATGCACTGGTCGAGGGTTTGAGCGAGGTTTCGAATAGGTAATGGTGCTTAGAACTTTGTACTTTGGTCTTTGTTAGTCAGTAGTCAGTGGTCAGTTAGCAAAGCACGAAGCTCTAAGCACAAAGCACAAATCGTATGAGCGACGGTATCACAAAAGTCACTTCCCACATCAGTCCCAACGAGCAACTGATCTTCGAACGTTCGCAGCAGGGCCGGATCGGTTATCGCCTGCCGGCGCTGGATGTTGAAGAGTCGCCGGTCAACGATCTTCTGCCGCCGCACTTTCAACGTGACGACGATCTCGAAGGCATGCCGGAAGTCAGCGAAGTCGACGTGATTCGACACTTCGTTCGCATGTCGACCTGGAACTATTCGATCGACCTCGGCATGTATCCGTTGGGTTCGTGCACCATGAAGTACAACTCGCGTTTGAACGAGCGTGTCGCGCGGATTCCGGACTTTGCAAACGTTCACCCGATGACTGAAGAGCAGGACTCCCAGGGCGCGTTGCAGGTCATTTACGAACTCGAACAGCATCTCGCCGAGATCACCGGGCTGCCGGGTGTTTCGTTGCAACCAGCCGCAGGCGCGCATGGCGAGATGACGGGAATCATGATCATCCGGGCGTTTCTCGACGCGCGAGACGGCGAGGCAGCATCAGGCCGGCGCACGATGCTCATTCCCGATTCGGCTCACGGAACCAATCCCGCGTCCGCGCATCTCTCCGGTTTTTCAGTCAAGACGATCCGATCGACGAGCGAAGGTCTTACTGATCTCGAACACTTGCGCGAACTGTGTGCGCACGGCGAGGTCGCCGGACTCATGTTGACCAATCCCAACACGCTTGGTCTCTTCGAACGCAACATCAAACAGATCTGCGACATCGTTCACGAAGCAGGCGGTCTGGTTTATATGGACGGCGCGAACATGAACGCCCTCGTCGGCATTGCGCGTCCGGGCGACATGGGCGTTGACGTCATTCACCTGAACCTGCACAAAACGTTTTCGACGCCGCACGGCGGCGGTGGTCCAGGTTCCGGTCCCTGTTGCTGCACGAAAGAGTTGGAGCCGTTTCTGCCTGTCCCGCGCATCGTGAAGACTGACTGGTCCGCCGGCGAACCGACGTTCCGGCTCGATTACGATCGACCGAAGTCGATCGGTCGTGTGAAAGCGTTCTTCGGTAACTACGGCATGATGCTGCGCGCGCTCTCGTACATCCTGACGCACGGCAACGACGGGCTACGCGAAGCGACCGAAGCGGCAGTGCTGAATGCGCGCTACATCGCAGACGGACTAACTTCCGATTACGACAAACCATTCAACAGCCCACCGATGCACGAGGTGGTCTTCACCGACAAGCGACAAAGCCGCAAAGGCGTTCACACACTCGACATCGCGAAGCGACTGATCGACTACGGCTTCCATCCGATGACGATCTACTTCCCGTTGATTGTTCAGGGAGCAATGCTGATCGAGCCGACGGAATCAGTCGGCCGACAGGAGTTGGACCAGTTCATCGCGGCGATGCGCTCGATCGCCAACGAGGCGTTGGAAGATCCGGAGTTGGTTCTCAACGCGCCGCACAGCACGCGGGTCGGTCGTCTCGACGAAGCCGCCGCCGCTCGCAAGCCGGTCCTTCGCTGGCAGAAATAATTTTTAGGATCTATCGGCAGGAACTCTCAGCAGCGCGAGGCGTTCGACCGGACGTCCATTGACGATGTGCTCCTCGACGATCTCCGGCACGTCTGACGCCCGCACCTGCGCATACCAAACACCGTCCGGATAGACCATCACAGCGGCGCCCACGGCACAAAACCCGACCGATCCACATTCCGTAAGGACCACTGATCCATTCGGATTACAACCTTTGGAAACCTTCCCATACTGCAGCTCGCGCGCTTTCAGCTCGCGCTCAAACGCGTCTTTCACTTCAACGCTGTCGTTTCTCGAGCAGGATTTTCCGGTGCAAACAAACACGTGACGCTGGATGTTCGCGGAGGCGATGGGCGCCAGATCGATGAGCCGTTCACAGTCGTCGATGAAATCCACATTAGCCAAACGTGTACAACCTCACTTCGGCGTCATGCTAACACGGAGACCCGCTTTTTACCGCTAACCCTTTGGCTCGACTTCCTGTAGAATGCTGAACGTGGGCGACCGAAGACAACCGCGAAAGAAGCTGTTATGCGGTCTGATTCGGCCGCCGCTTTAATGTATAGAGGCTTGAGTTCGAACTATATGGCTACCGGCCTGGTTATCCACATCTCCTCGGGCGAAGACCGGCACACCGAAATCCTCACTGACGATCAGATTCGCATTGGCGCCTGCGACAACTGTGACCTCCGTTTGCGATCTTCGAGTCTGCCGAAAACACTGTCCAACACCATGCTGCTCGAACTGACGCGCAAGAATGGATCCTATCGCGTTGCGAGCTTCCCGCCGGACGTTCCCGTTACTTTGAACGGCGACCCGATCGCCGAGGGCACGGAAATCCGCGACGGCGACGAGATTCGCGTCGCAGACGGCGATTTGTTGCTGCACTTTTATCCCGTGCGCGCGCTTCCGGCAGTTGTTCCGCCCGGATCGCGCGAAACTCACGTTGCGCCGTTTATCGAAGCCGCCGCAATCGAATCTGCAGCGACGGCCCGGCGCGATGACGCGAAAGTGTTTCTGCGTGAGTTCACGCGCGAACTGGTGCGCGAGATCAGTCCGAGCACGAAACTGGTCGCGCTGGCGCTCGTCGTGATCCTGGTCGGGGGCGTTCTGTATCTCGGCTATGCGATGTTTCGAGAGATTAAACGAAGCCGGGATCTAATCGCCGATCAGGGCGCGCAACTCGGTCAGATGAAAGATCAGGTCTCGAAGACCAACAATCAACTCACCGACATCGGCAAGCGCACCGAAGATCTTCAGAACAGTCTTTCACTCGCCGTAAAGCTGCGCAGCGATTATGGAGCCGGTGTTTGTCTGATCGCTGGATCGTACTACTTCGTCGAATCAGGAACCGGTCGTCCGCTTCGCTACGCCGAAACGCAAATGAACGACGGCGGCAGCACGGTGCAAAGCGGCGCTCCTGAATCGTTGACGCCCGAAGGCAGCGCAGCAGTCGCTGAATATGAGTTTGTCGGTTCGGGTTTTCACGTCGGAGACGGTTTCGTGTTGACGAACCGCCACATTGCACAACCATGGGTCGCCGACGACCGCGCGCAAAGTATAAGTTTGAAAGCGCAACCGCGGCTCAAGCGATTGATCGCGTACTTTCCCGAATACACGCAACCGATTCAGTTGAAATTCAAAGCTGCAGCGCAGCGAGACGATCTGGCTGTGCTGCAGCTTGACTTGCCCGAGCCTCCGGAGAAGCTTCCCGTTTTGCCTTTGGAAACCGATCCGGATGCAGTTGCGGTTGGTAAGACCGTCGTAATGATGGGTTATCCGTCTGGACCAGATCGGCTGTTGGCGTTGCTCGACGACGCAGAGTCGCGAGGCATTCAGCAACGATATGGAACGCCGATGGCGCAACTCGGATATCTCGCCGAGACTAAACGTATTCAACCGTTAACAACGCAGGGCAGCATCACCGACCTCGATGTACGCCGGATCGTTTATGACGCACGAACAGCAGAAGGCGGATCGGGCGCGCCTCTTTTTGGCCCAACCGGCCGCGTCATCGGTGTCAATTTTGCCGTCTTCACCGAAAACCAGGCCTCAAACTTTGCGGTACCGATTCGTTTTGCAGTCAATCTTCTCGAACGAAACGGCTGGCAAGCTCCGCCTAAAGAAGGAAAAGAAGTCGAGACTGCCAGTCAATCCTCGCATCCAACCGAATCCGCGTCGCGGTAATCTGATAACCCTGACACTGGTAAAAGTGACAGGCGCGGATTAACGAATCAATGTCCAAAATCGTCTCTGAATAGGACTGTTACAATGCCTGCTGTGTCACATGTCTGGCACAAAATCGGTCCATGTGCGTGCAGACTGATGTATATTAAATTTGGCCCGCGAAAGGGCATACCTGTTGCAGTAGGGTGAGAAGGAACCAGGAAGTATTAAGTTTTTTGCTGAATCGCAATTGGGAATGCAGCATAAACGCCCCATCTGCCAGATATTGTTGCTTACTCGAATTTAACCAGGATGACTTTTCAACGCTTTTCGCGCTGGCATAAGAGTTCGAGCTTAGTATTAGCTTTTCTGCTCGTTATCTCGCCGATATTCTCGACACTTGGCAGGGCCGCAGAGACAAACGTCTCGGACGGACCAAATGCCTCCTCCACTCACGTCGACGAAAGCAACCCGACCACATTGCTGTCGCAGATCATGCGGCTCGAGCGAATCGAGGTCGAGGGTGGCGCCGAGTTGATCACGGTCCATGCCAGGCTCGACGGTCTCGAATCTACAAATAACCACAAGTGGATCCCGCTGGTGTCCATTCTTCGCGACACGCTCGGGGACAACACCGTCGAGAATAATCGGCTCCGATACGTCTGGCCGTTGACATACACGCGTCCGTCGATGAAGCAACGACTCGCGGCTGCGATTCCGTTTTTCTATGCCCGAGTCGGCAACAAGAACGGAGCCAGAAGCACACCGCCGCCGGCGCTCGATCTCGCGTCGCCCGAAAGCGACGTGTGGAACAAGATCTTCTGGACGGCCCTGCAAAACATTCTGCTCGATCCCTATGGCACGCCGATCAAGGCGTCGACCAGCTCGTATCGTCGCAACACAAGCGACTATCGTAAGTCGCACATCATTCGCGCTCTGTCAGTGCTCGCGCTGTATCAGGAAGTAGAAGGCCAGTCGGCGTTTTCAGAAGCGGAGATGGCGACGATCCAGGCGCGGTTGATGCTGAACGACAAGACGTTTGGCGGTCTCGTCGACGATTCGAACCTGCAGAGCTACTACGCGAAGCGAACTGCGCTGACGCGTGACGCGCGCGGGCATAACTGGGAACTGCTGCGACAACGAGCGGAAGCGGAATCGTTGTACTTCGAACCGCTGGTGATGCCTGACGGCAGCGCGACACACGCATTCATTTGGGTTGCGAAGCGTGACTTGCTGAAACAACAAGGCGCACGTTTTAGCGGACGGTTTCTGAACATCGCGAACCCGTGGACGGACAAGCGTCTCTTGAATTGGGATGGTTATGTTGAGACGCGCTACTTCGACGCCGACAATCAACCCGTTACCAGCGACACGCCCGGTGCGCAGGCGGTCGAGATGATTCCGCTCGGTCTTTACGGTCTTGACAACCCGAAGATCCCGATGCTGCTCGTCGATTTTCGCGACAACTACAATCCGAAGAAGCGCGAGATGTCGCGTCGAGTCATCAACGACGTGACTCGGAATGTGCTGTCAGTTTCGAAGTTTGGAAACCTGCCGTACTTCCTCGGCAAAACCGTCTTTGACTTCGTCACCGGCCGCCGCGGCATGGACATCAATCAGCCGTCGCGCTTAGCCACGTATTCTCAACTCAAATTGTTGCTGGCCCTGAACAACTCGATGGAGCCCGCTTTGCGCACTGAAGTAAGCGGGCGCCTCGAGACAATGTCTCTGAATCCGTTTGAAAACGACCTGAACGCCGAGGCGAACATCGCGCTCGAACAGTACAGGGCGCTCGTTGCCTTCGCGAAGGATCCGAAAGGTCTCGCAGCGAAGGTCGAACGCGATCGACGCGCGGAGATGACGCCGCTGCAGCATGGATCGAAGGCGCAGATTGCGTTTCGCGTGCTGAACGTGCTCACGTTCGGGAAGTATGTGCATCGTGAAGAACACAGCGTTGACATGGAGGATCGGCTCGACATCGCGCGGCGTCTTCAGTATCACACGAAGTTTTTACAGCAGATCGCGAAGTCGAGTGCGGAGGTCGACATCACCTGGAACCTCGACGATGTGAAACGCTCGTTGCAGTTTATCGCGCAGCATGGCGAGCAGGCTGATGGCTCCGCTGCCGCCGTCACAGCGCGCATCTTCGCACGCACGAAAGACGATGAGACGCGGCGCACGTGTCTTGACGGTCTTTCCCGTATCCGCAGCTCAAAAGCCCGTAACGAACTACAGCGAATCTCACAAAACACCGACGTCGATCAAGATCTGCGCGACATCGCGAGCGAGTACCTGCGCGGCGTGCGACGCGATCAACCCATTGCCGTCTCCACAATCACCGGCACACCAATCGCTGTAGGCCAGCCTTGATGATGAACGGTAGCCAACGCCTGCACCGCTCACGTCATGTTGTGCGTGCTTGTTTCAGATCCGGATCTGTGTCCGGCTCGGCCGCCGGACCTGCGCCCCGGATTCACCCCAACGAATCCTTCGGCTCTGGCGACCGACGTGAGGGGGGGCTTGGCCCCGCCGGCGCTGAGCAAGAGAATTCGGGCTATGCCCTAAAAAGGCTTTGGGCCAAAGGACGAACCACGGACATAGACCCATGGTTTTTCTCCAAGTGGCCCGCCAGGCAAGCCTCGCCTCACGTCAGACGGCATAGCCGATATCATCGACTTCCAAGCTTATGCGTTATCTCCGTTCTGTTGCTGCTGGTCAGCTACGGTCCTGCCGTCGCGCAGCCGAAGCGACTTGTGGTGATCAAGTGTGACGGGTTGTCGTACGAGATGGTCGACAGGCTCGTTCGGCAACGCGATCCGCAATCAGGCAAGAGCGTTCTGCCGTGGATCGATCACATCTTCTACCAGCGCGGCGCGCGACTCTCGAACTTCTACGTCCGCGGCATGAGTCTATCGGCGCCGTCATGGTCGCTGCTCGAAACCGGCCAGCATTTGCAGATCAAAGGTAACGTCGAGTTCGATCGCTACACGCTTCGTTCTTACGACTATCTCAACTTCTTTCCGCTTTACATCGGCGGCATCGTCGGCGCGCGCGTCGACATGCCGGCCGTCGAGATACTCGACTCGCTTGGTCTACCTTTGATGGCGGACGCCTACGCGCACGACGAGCGTTACATGACCCTGTCGCTCTTCCTCCGCGGCCCGCGTTATTCGACGCTTCAAAGTAGTCTGCAAAACAAGTTCCTGCGACCACCCAAAGAAGTCTTTGATGAGTGGACCATGGGCCTCGACTTGCGGAACGCCATTCAGAACGAGCTCGTGCGGGAGTTGCTGGTGAAGCTCAACAATCCCAAGATCCGTTACGCGGATCTCTTCCTGGCTGACTTCGATCACATTGCGCATCACAACAACGACATCGAGTCGCAGAGGTTCGTGCTGAAGGAGATGGACTCGGTCATCGGCCAGGTGTGGACCGCTATTCAAAAAACTCCGCAGGCAAACGACACAGCGATGGTCGTGATTTCCGATCACGGTTTCAATACCGACGACAAGATTTATAGCCAGGGTTACAACCTCGTGAAGTTACTCGGTAGTCGCGCCGGGGGCGGTCATCACGTGATCACCAAACGCCGGCTGATGCTCGACTACTCAATCAAAGGCGTCAATCCGCTTGTGCCGCTGATTACCACGACGACTCCCGATTCGTACTATCTGAAAGGCGAAAGCACCGTCTACCCGACCGCAATGCTCGACTTCGATGGTAACGAACGCGCATCGGTACACCTGCGAGACAGCGATCTGAACCTGCTGCACATCCTGTTACAACAGCTCCAGCGCAACGATCTCCGTCCCGAAGTTCGCAAGGCTGCGATGGACGCGTTTTTCTCGGTAATCGACAGCCGTCGCGCCGAGTGGAAACAGAAGCTTACGGAGTTGCGCAACGAACTCAACGTACTCAACGTCGCTATCGAGGAACAACGCAAACTCTGGGAGGCGCAGCCGAAGAAGTTTACGAAAGAACAACAGAACGCCGGCCTCGACGACGCCGCGAAACGAATCTGGGTGCAGTTCGATCGCTGGCGGATAGAGCAACGCCAATACACCGCTTACGTAGCGGCGCTAGGCAATCTCGTTTCGCTATCGCCCGCAGCGTTCACGCCGGCGAAGATCAAGATCCGCGACGTGATTCCGAAAGAGTCGATGGGCGATCGCAACTCGATTTACAAACTTCAGAACTACGTCTACGGTCTCGCGCCCAACGGTCTCGTTGTGAACAACGACGGATCGCTCGACTTCACCCGCAGTTTCCTCCGTCTCGATTACTTCGCGATGCTGCACGGCCTTGCAGTCCGTAACAACGTCCAACGTGGCATCACGAATCGTCCCGTCGATCTGATCGCCACGAGACTGACACGCGATCTCGTGCTGCCGTTGATCGACGAAAAAGAGATCGACGAAGACGTGATCTGGATCACCGCCGGCGCCAATCGACAGGCCTTGCTGCTCTCGCGACGCGGTGCTGACGGACAGTTGATGCTTCGTTATGTGCCTGTGAGTAATCTGCGCCAGGACGCGAATGGTAAACTGCAATTTCAACGGATCGATTGGCAGGCGGGACTACCGTTACAGATGTTTGAGGATCCGAATCTCGTTGTGCCGGGCAACAATCCTGCCGCGTGGCTGAGCGAATGGCACACGGACGTCGAATGGCTCGAAGCTGTCCATCGCACGCACTACTCAAACGGTTTTGTCGGTCTGCATGAAGAGCTCGCGCGTCATCACAACGAACGACTCTCGCCTGACGATCCCGCATTGAGCGATAGTGAGAAACTGATGCGGCACTACGCGCGACGCAAACGTGAGCTGGTCGAGCCTGACATGCTCATCGTCGCTAACGATCACTGGAACTTCGACGTGCGCGGTTTCAATCCCGGCGGCAATCACGGTTCGTTTTTCCGCATTTCGACGCACTCTGTTTTCATGATCGCGGGTGGTTCGAACACCAAACTCCCGCAGGCGTTAACGATCGAAGAGCCTTACGACAGTCTCAGCCTGATGCCGACGCTGCTGGCGCTAACCGGCGATTTACGCGATGATAATAATCCCGTTCCGAGACTTTGGGACAAAGGATTCAGACGTTTTCCTGGACGCGTAGTGAAAGAGCTGCTGCCTATCCGTGTTTCACCGGCCACGGATTCGAAGAAAGATGAGAGTAGGACTTTAGCGCCTTGAGTGAATCGACCGAGAAGCTGGCAGATAACTGGCAAACCGTAGAAGTCGACGAAGAACTATCCGAGGCCCCCGACGCTTCACCCGCCAGCAGCTCCCGCCGCTACCTCATCTGGCTTCAATCACTCGCATTCCTTTTAGGTCTCGGCCTGCTTGTTTACGTGATCAATCGCGTCGGCGTGCAACCGCTTTTCGACGCACTGCTGCGCATTGGTTTCGGTTTCTTCCTCATCGTCGGACTGAGCGGACTGCGTCACGTGCTGCGTACCATCGCGATGCGTGCGGCAGTGCCGGCTGAACATCGACGACTCACCTTCCGCCAGGCATTCGCCGCACGACTCGGCGGCGAAGCGATCAGTTTTCTAACTTTCACCGGTCCACTGCTCGGCGAAGCTACAAAAGTCGCACTGTTGAGAAAACGAGTGCCGCTCACTTATGGCGTACCCGCGCTCGTTGTCGACAACCTTCTTTACAACCTCTCCGTCGTGTTCTTCATACTCAGCGGCGCGGTTGTGATGCTGGTGACGTATCCGCTGGCGCCGCAAGTCAACATGGTTTTGCTGATCATCGCCGGCGTAGCCGCGCTGGGCATCCTGATCGCAGCAATCGCAGCCAAGCGACGAGTCATGCTGTTGACGTGGATCGTCGATCGACTGGCCCAACTCCGGCTCAGTCCGAAGGTCATACTTAAAAAGCGCCATCACATCTATCACCTGGAATCGAAGGTTTACGACTTTTACAAACACCATCCGGCGGCGTTCTTCGCGATGGTCGCCTGCAACCTGTTGGCCCACGCTGCCAGCGTCTTCGAAGTTTACCTGGCGCTGAAGATGCTGGGCTTTGAGACTGGCGTGGCGCAGTCGTACATCATCGAGTCGCTCACAAAAGTCATTAACGCGGTGTTCGCATTTGTTCCTGGCACGATTGGCGTGTACGAAGGCGGCACCGAAGTCATTCTGCAAAAAGGTTTGGGTTTCACGCCCGCCGCCGGACTTGCGCTGGCTCTGGTGCGCAAGGCGGCGATCGTTAGCTGGACTTCAATCGGACTGCTGGTACTCACGTGGCGAACGCTGCCGAATGCGTATCGCCGAATACTGGATCGTAGCCCGCGTCTGCAACGTCTTATGGACAGTCTCGTACTATCAAACATCGCTCATCGCCCCGCACGTACCGCCGTCAGCGTTCTCGGAACGGGAGTCGGCGTGCTGCTCATCGTTTTCACAGTCGGTCTCTCGCGCGGAGTTCTGCACGAACGCGGGCGGCGCGAATCAAACATCGGCGCCGAAATCATGATCCGCGCTTCGGGAACAATCGGACTCGGCGCGTCGGAATTTCGCTTACCTGCTGCGCACGCCGCCGAGCTGGCGACGATTCCGGGCGTCAGGGCCGCAACGCCGGTCGGACAAACGCTCGACAGGAGTGACTCCGGTTTTGGTCAACGACTGATCGACGGCGTCAACTTCGACGAGTACGCCAACATCGCGCGCGTCACAATTCGCGAAGGCCGCAAGTTGGAATCCGGAGACGAGGCGATTGTCGATCCGGAGTGGAAAGAACGACGCCGCGCAAAGGTCGGCGACACGGTGGAACTTTTCGCGCGCCCGTTTCGCATCGTCGGTGTTTACGAACCGCCGGGTGGTGGACGCATCAAGATTCCGCTTTCGACGATGCAGGAACAGGAAGGCGCCGCGAATCGTGCTTCCATGATTTTGGTCGCCTGCGACGATCCGGCGAAACAGGAAGACGTCGCCGCCGCAATTCTCGAGCGCTTCCCAAACGATCAGCTCGTCCTGACGCGCGAACTTCCCGAGCTCTATGCGAGCGGTGTTCCGGCGTTGAATGTTTTCATCAAGGTCGTCGTTGGTGTGGCGGCCGCGATCAGCATGCTGGTGATTCTGCTGGCGATGTATACGACCGTCACTGAACGCACGCGCCAGATCGGTATTCTGAAATCGCTCGGCATGTCGAAATCGTCGATTGCGTGGGTCATCGAGCAGGAAGCGATCATCGTTAGTGTTCTGGGAGTGGCGGTCGGCATAGGGTTGACGATGCTGGCGCGGCTCGCGGTCGAGCGCACGACGAGTTTGACGATAGAGATCGAACCGCGCTGGGTTTTGATTGCGCTCGGCGTGGGCTTGTTGGGTGGTAGTATCGGCGCGTTATATCCTGCGCTTCGCGCGGCGCGTCAGGATGCCGTTGAAGCGCTAAGTTACGAATGAAAGAACTTATCTAAACCGATCTGCGTTAATAGAGAACATGTTCTGTCCCCAGTGCGGTGTTGAGTCGCAAGCGAAGGCGCAGTTTTGTCGCGTCTGCGGCGCAAATTACAAAGCGATACTCAAGGGCGACGAAAAATCACGCCCGCTCATTCAAATCGGACACAAGAAAACACCCGCTGAGCGGAGGGAAAAACACCTCACAACCGGCATCGTCTCAATGTTCTCCGGCGTCGGTCTGACAATCTTTCTTTACTACCTCTCGGGAGCGCTGATACTCAAGCTCCCGCCGCACATCATCAGTCAAATTCCCTTCGAGATCGATCCGGTCGTGAGAATCATCTGGCTGATCGGTATGCTGCCGATGCTTTCGGGCGTCGGCCATATTCTCGCGGGTCTAATGATTCGCCCCCGGAAAGAACTCGTCGAGTTGGACCAACCGGTCTTAACTCCTCGAGACCTCACCGAGGGCGCATCACCAGCTACTGCGGTATCTGCGCCCGGCAGCGTCACCGAGCGCACGACCAACTTACTCGAACACAATTACTGACCGACTACTGACGGGGACGAACGCGAATCGCGTAATCCGGCCAGCAGTCTTTCCAATCAAAGTTCTCGATCGAGC